>JAYSUY010000824.1:0-3492 GCA_043718855.1 Saprospiraceae bacterium
CGGATGCGCCATTGATGATCTCATTCACCTTGCCGTCGCGGGTGACGCGCAGGGTTCTTTCTGAAACTAAATCCTTGAAATACAAGTCATTTTCCACCACGAAGGCCACTTTCGATCCGTCGGGCGAGAAGGTGGCATAGCGTTGCTTCGTCCCTTCGTGGAGCGCTGTGATTTTTTTTGTCTTGAAATCGAACACGAAAAAATGTGCCTTCGTGCTCCAGCGGTAGATGCTCTCCGTGCCGACGGTGAGCAGGATTTTCGACTCATCGGCACTGAACGTGTAGCCATCGAACGCGCTCTTCCAACTCGCATCTGCGCTGAGGGCTTGGGCGGCATCGAAGACAACGCCCGACTTTTCGCCGCTGCGCAGGTCGTACTGCTCGATGGTGCTGCCGCTGAGTTTGGTGTAGTGAACGCCGTCATTTTGGAAGTTGAAGCCGGGTACGCCTTTGGCGGAGAAGGTGCCATTTTGCCAAATGTCTTCGAGGGTGATGGGTTTTTGGGCAAAAAGCGCAGACGCAACGAGACAGACTTGGGCGAAGAGGAGGAAGGCGAGGCAGAGCCTCGCGGCAACAGAGTGGGTGTGGAGCATGAGCCGTCGTTTTTCTTGTGGGCGAAAAGTACGACGAGTGGAGGCATATCGTCATTCCGTCATTGGGGCCATTGTGCTGAAATGACGAATGACCTCAATGACCAATGACGAACTGCCCCTCACCCCGCCCGCTTCGCCTTCTCCCACATCACCGACTGCTTGCCCCACACGAAGCGGCGAAAGCCAGCATACTGGGCATAGTTCATCACGCAAAAATAGTACGGTACAAAAAACACCTTCACCTTCAACTTGCGCCGCTCCAGCAGGTAGCCCGCCCAGGCTGCTGCGTAAAACGCGACCTGCGCTGCCAACACCCACTGATAAAGGGTGCTGCCCTGCCAAGCCAGCACGGCGTTCAGCACCAGCAGCACAGGCAGCAGCAGCGGAGCCAGCGTCCAGCGCAGCACCCGATGCGACACGTACTGAAATGTGAGCACGCCATAGCGAAACGGGTTGAGCAGCGCCCCCAGTCGCCACACCGCCTGCAAGCCGCCCGCCGAAATACGGATTTTGCGCTTCAACTCCTCCTGCACCGAAGCGGAGGAGGTCTCCACCGCATAAGCATCAGGCGCGTACTGCACCCGCCAGCCCTTTTGCGCGATGCGCATGGTGAGGTAAAAATCCTCCACTACGGTATCGGTCGGCACATGTTCGTAGGCCTCACGGCGGAAAGCAAAGAGTTCGCCCGCTGCGCCTACTACCGTCCAAAGTTCTGCATCCCAACGTTTTAGGGCGCTCTCGTAACGCCAGTAGATGCCTTCACCTGCGCTGCTCGCGTCGTCGCGCTCGCTCCCGAAAATCCGCTTTTCGCCCGCCACCGCGCCCACCTGCGGGTCGGCAAAGTGGCGCACCAAGTTGCGCACCCCGGCGGCATTCACCAGCGTGTTGGCGTCCGTGCTGATGACAATTTGCGACTGAATGTGTTCCATCGCCCGCTGGAAAGCGGCGATTTTACCTCGACGTTCGGGCTGGTGGAGCAGTTCCCAACGCACATCAGCAGGGTATGGGTAATTGCGCACCAAGTCGGGGGTAGCATCATCGGAGCCGTCGGTGACAAAGCAGAACCGGATGCGGTCGCGTGGGTAATCCAGCGCGAGTGAGTTGGCTATTTTCTGCTCGATCCAGTCGGCTTCGTTGTAAGCGCACACCACGAACGTGACTTCTGGCAACTCGGCTGGCAGTGGGTACATTTGGGGGGGGTAAAACACACGTCGCAAACGCAGCAGCGCATACAGCACGATGCCGTAGCCGACGTAGGCGTAGAAGACGAGGAGGAGGGCAGACCAAAAAAGAAGTGTCATAATGGTGGCTGTGGCGGTGGCCAATTTGATAGCGGACTGAGGTTGGCGAAAACTGCGCCAATCGCCTCATGAGCTACTGCGCATGGCCAAAGCCAAGAAAAATAGGCAAAACCGAGGACTTGGCTGGGCACTGCCCCATGTTAAGTTAATAAAAACAGTATTGATGCGCAAAAATACCCCAATTGGGTAAGTTGATGAAAAACACTGAAATTTAACAAATCTTATTTGAAAAATATTTCAATGCTCAATCTTTTGAAAAGAAGATTTTTAACCCCCGTTTATACAAAAAGGGTGATTTACACATACGAGAGGAATTTGGGACAAGTTTGGTGGCTCCACCTTACAAACTATCTTTGTACAAAACAACGAAGTTCCTGTGGAACTAGAGCAGCTGTTTGAAGAAGTCTGCGTTTGGCTTGGTCTTTGCCTAATTGAAGGTGTGGCCATTTGAACTAAGGTGGGTCTGCAAGTCTCCATTCTTGATGAAGGACAACATAGTTTTCACCTGAAAATGTGTAAACTATGTAACACTTTTCCTGAATTGCACAAAGTTTAGCGACACCGAGACATTCACCTTTGTGACGCTAAAGTCAGAGCCACAACCCAAGCGACTCACTATGGCATAAACTGTTGATTTTACAAAATGAGAAAGCAAAATGAAAGACAAACACACTCAACAAAAAAAAGCATTGGTGGTAGAAAGCAATGACACGCTCCGGCAATTTATTGGCACATTTCTTTCTACCAATTTTGATGTCGCTATAGTCCGCACAGGAATAGAAGCGATGGCCCGCTTGGGCAGGGGGCAGATCCCTGACATCATTATTACAGATACCCAAGTGACTGATGTGACCGGTGCAGCGTTTCTCACTAACCTACGCAACAGCGGCTTGTTTGGAAAAATCCCAGTGGTTGCCATCGGCGATGCTGACCATGAAGCGGAGGAGCAGTTCAGGAGCCTTGGCGTGACAGACTACTTCAAAAAGCCTTTTAATCCTATTCGTTTGCAAGACCGAATCGTTCAAATTCTCGGTTGACTTCCCATTTTCATATTCTACTCCCTAGCATCTCTGTCACGAACGTCGTTCGTTAGACAGCGGTGCATTGTTCTGAAGTTCAGAATTTTTACATTCCAAACCGATACAATCTTTACTTCTATGCAACAATTTGACTACTACTCTACGGGTTCGGAGGTCGCCTCACGGGAGTTGTTGTTCATCGGCTTCGATGGCGATTTTGATGCGCACATCTACAACTTCCCCTATCAGAGCGATGAGTACAACTACTCCATCGAGAACAACCCACTGCAAGCCATGCAGTGGCTCGAAAGCCGCGTGGCCCGTATTGAAACCTTCCAGACGCCCTACGCCATTCTTGGCAACATCCGCTGGCTGCTCAACGATGGGTTTCGTTTGGTACAGCAATTGGCCGAGCATCCTGACCTGTGCTACATCCCAGTGATTGCACTGGCTGGACCAGACGACATCGTAGACCGTGCCCTACTGGTCAAACATCACATTGACGACTGCTACACCGTGCCAGTAGAATGGGGCATGCTCGAGGATCGCCTTGACTTTCTCAACCAATACAAACCTCAAC
>JAYSUY010000825.1:0-9918 GCA_043718855.1 Saprospiraceae bacterium
CGCTCGACATGGGGCCGCTCGAATTCAGCGCGGGCAGCCATGTTATCGTGGAGGGCCGCGAACTGGCCATCGGCGACGACAGCGAGGCCATCATCCAGAAGAAACTACGGGTCACGGATTTCCAGCACATCATCGAGCCGTTCGATTTGGGCGAAGTGAGTTTCCACTCTGGCTGGGTGTTCCACCGGGCGGGCGCGAACCAGACCGACCAGATGCGCCGCGTGATGACGGTGATTTACATGGACAAAGACATGGTGCTGAAGCAGCCCGAAAATGACAACCAAGTCAACGATTGGAACACTTGGTGCCCGGGCGCGACGGTGGGCGAGGTGATTGACACGCCGCTGAACCTGGTGATTTTTCAAAATTCAAGCAACATCCGAAGGATTTGAACCCTTCCGACGTTCGACCCAAAGTTCACTTCTCCTTCCCACGTTTGTCATTTTCCCCTGCTTGCATGGTCGCCTCCACCTCCCAGTTGGCGCGCAGGGCGGGCAGTGTTTTCTGAAAAAGTGCCTCCGGCTGTCGGTGGTCGAAGTAGCGGCCAGCATCCCAGCGCGCGTTTCCGTTGCGGTCTTCGATGAGGCGGGCGGTGTATGTGGCAGCGGGCAGTTGGCGAAAAAGGATTTTTTGCTCGGCAGCGGTGGCAGTGAAGCGGCGCTCCGTTTCGAGGTTGGCACCATTGAGCAGTTGGAGGAAGTAGGGAGTACCGGGCAACAGGTCTTTCAGCGTCAGATTGAGGTCGCCGAGTTGTTTTTCGCTCAGCACACTAAATTTTCGGCGCAAGGTGTCGGCATTGGAGGTGCCGTAAAGGTCGGTGACAGCACCGGGTAGCAAGGTGAGGAGGTATTGTTTTTCGGGTTTCCAATCGAGCCGAAAAGTGAGGTTTCGGGGGCTGGCATAATCGGGCAAGACGCTAAAACCAGTGACGACGATGCTGTCCTGCACGATGTTCCAGCGGGTGGTGTCCACCTTTTCGATGGGAAAATTGAAGGGCAACGTGGCCCAACGTGCGGGGTGCTGCGTGATGGTTTTGGCACTGACAGTAGGTGGCGGGGCAGCAGTGGTTCGGCTAATTCGACGGCCAGATACAGCGGCGGGCGAGGTGGCTAACTCGTCGCCCCAAGTGCATCGGTGATTTTTCATAAAAGCCGCTCGTGTCGCGGATTTCACCTGAATCGTGTCGCGGCCAGCCAGCAAGCGCCATGCCGTAGAGTCAGTACGGTCGTACCACACCAGCAGCGTATCGCCTTGTTTTTCAGGCACTAAGCGAAGGCCCGGCGGGTCGCTGCGCAGGGCTATGGTATCCGGCGGAGCGTTGTAAGTAATTTTCACCTGACCAAAATTGCGGCTCACTCGGTCTTTCGAGCGCAGCAGAGGTTGATCTTGAAACAGCCGCAGGGCGAGCGGTTTGCTGCTGGCCGAGTCGCCCGTCAATTCGATGGGTTCGAGCGAAAAAGCGAGCCGTTCATCGCCACCGTTCCAGAGCAGATTTTGGTCTTTGTCGTCCAGCGCCACCACTTTGAAGCGGCCCGCTTTGACGTTTGGTATTTTGAACTGACCCGCCTTGTCGGTGCGGGCAAAATAGAAGGGCTTGATCTTGAGCAGTACGCTATCGGCGAGGTCGTCGTAGAGCATGACGGCCACATTTTCCACTGGTTCGAGTTTGAAGGCATCGGTGACGATGCCAGCCACGCTGAGGCTGTCGATGAAGTCGCCGGTGCTGAACACGAAGCGCAGGTCTTTTGCGGGGTTGCCTTCGTGGAGGTCTTTGATGGCGTTGCCAAAATTGATGGTGTAGGTGGTGTTGGGGCGCAGGGTATCGTTTTCGGGGATGTCCACCACCACCGTTTTGCCTTTCAGGCTGATGTCGGGTACGCGCTTGGTGCGCAGCGGCGGCGACACTACGACTTGGGTGGCCACTTCGGAGAGCGTCACCCATTCATCGAAGTGCAGTTCGATTTTTTTTTCCTGAAAACGGACGGCGTAGTTGGGTGTGCTGGTGAGGGAGTCCACACGGGGAGGCGTGGTGTCTCGTGGCCCGCCAGTGGGTGCGCCCTGACGGGCGCAGGAGGAGAGGAGGAGGAGAAGCCCGCCTACGCCAAGGCTTCGGCGGGTGAAGAGGAGGAGTCGCGTCATTTCGTCATTTTTACCCGCCGTAGCCTCGGCGAAGGAGGGCCGTCATTCGTCACTGCGTCATTCCGTTATTGACCATCGTGGAGCAGAGTACACGTTTACGAAACCTTTTGAGGTTTCGTAAACGTGATTCCAATGACGAATGACACTCAATGATGACCTAAGTCTTCTGGTGCTTTTTCTTCGCTGCCGGGAAAAGTATATTGTTGAGAATCAGGCGATAGCCGGGCGAGTTGGGGTGCAGTTTGAGGTCGGTGGGCGGATCACCTACGTAGTGGCGGTAGTCTTCGGGATCATGGCCTCCGTAGAAGGTCCAGAAGCCGTAGCCGTAGGCATTGTGAATGTAGCGGACTTCGCCAGCGGGTTTATTTTCGCCCATGATGAGTACGTTGGGCTTCACATATTTTTTCAAAAAGGCGGTGGCCTGACCCATGAAGCCCTTCACAGTGCGGGTGTGGCACTGGGTGAGCATGGTGGGTACGGGGTCCCATTTGGCTGAAAAATCGAAGAGTGTGATGTAGTCCTGCTCCGGGGCGACTAAGCGGCCAGCGACTTCGCTGTTGTCGATGGTGGAGTGCTCGTAAGTGCCAGGGTCGGTGATGACCTGAAAGTTTTGGAAGGCGAAGGTTTTGGAGTAGTCGAGTTTGCCTTGGCAAGCGGGGTCAATGGGGTCTCCATCAAACACGGAAGCGCAGATGTCGGTGCCTTCAGCAGCGAGTGCGATGTCATAAGTATCTGTGGCAGAACACATGGCGAACATGAAGCCGCCGCCCGTGACGTACTCCTTGATCTTTTTGGCGACGGCCAATTTGAGGTCGCTCACCTTGTCGAAGCCGTTCTGTCGGGCGAGGGTCTCCATGAGGTTGACGTGCTCACGGTACCAGGGATGACCGCTGTAGTTGGCGTAAAATTTCCCGTACATGCCTGCGAAGTCCTCGTGGTGGAGGTGCAGCCAGTCGTACTCGGCGAGTTTGCCTTGCAGCACTTCGGTGTCGTACACCACGTCGTAGGGGATTTCTGCGTAAGCAAGTACCATCGTTACCGCGTCGTCCCAGGGCTGTATGATTTCGCCTTTTTCGTTCTTGTCTGGGGTGTACACGGCGATTTTGGGCGCTTTCTCGAGTTTGATCACGTCCATGTTGACCTCTGGGTTGAGTATCTCGGTCTGGATAGCGGCAAACTGCGCATCGGCGATGACCTCGAAACTGACGTTGCGGGCCTTACATTCTTTTTCAAAAGTAGGGGTATGCGTGAAGGCGAAACTTCCGCCCCGGTAGTTGAGCAGCCAGTAGGCTTCCACGCCCTTGTCGATGACCCAGTAGGCGATGCCGTAGGCCTTGAGGTGGTCGCGCTGGGTTTTTTCATCCATTGGGATGAGGATGTAGGAGGCGCGGGCAGTCTGGGCGAAAGTGGCCAAGAGGACAGCGAGCAGGAGTAGTTTGCGCATGGGCGAGATGATGAGGAATGAGGCGTGAGCGGTGGCCCGCTTAGTTTGAAAATATCGGGATGTACTAACGGCGTAGGCTGTGTGTGGGTTTTGTCCGAAGCATTTTTTTCGCGTTTCGGGAGCGCGCAAAGGTAAGCAGGGTTTGTGGGTAGTGGGTATTCACTCCCACGAATCCTGTCGCGCCACGTGGCTGCGTTTCATCCGCTCCGGCGCGGCCAAGTACCAAGTTTCGTCCTGCTGGCGCACGAAGTGGCGGCCTGAGCAGGTGCCGCTGGCCCATGTCGGGTCGAGCCAGTACCACTGGCCGCCGAGCCGGACGGCATTCCAAGCATGGCCCTCCTCCTCCGACGCTTCAGCGGGTACACCCTCCGCCACACCGCCGCCGTAGGCTTTTCCTTCCACTACACGAGCCTCCACTTCGGCCAAGTCGCAGAGGATTTTGAACAAAAAAGCGTAGCCGCCACAGAGAGCGCGACGGTTTTTGAGGATGAGCCGCAGCCGGGAACGGGTGGAGTAAAGCCGATCGGCTTCTTCGACTTGCCAAGCGAGCGAGTCGCGGGCGTTGCTGCCCGCGCAGTCGTAGGCGATGTTGTAGGTGATCCAGACGAAGATGGCCCGCACCTTGTCGCGGTCGTCGGGGAAGGGGGCGGTGAGGGTGTCGGCGAGTTGCAGGAGGTCGTAGCCGCACAGGGGGATGCGGCGGGCGTGGGAGTCGGGCGACTGAGCGGCAAGGAAAGTGAAATTTAAAACCGCAAAATTCAGAACCGCAAAATGCAAAAGCCGTGATGTCGACATGCGGCGCAAACTTAGTTTTTGAAGAAGTGGGCCGCGAAGCCGCAAATGGAACGGAGCGAAATCCAGATAGCGGCAGTCATTGGACGTTCCCATGCACTTGCCCTATCGAAACGACCTTCCCGATCTTTCCGCCCCAGTTGTGTACCACCATTTGCGCCGCGTCCTGCTGGTCGCTCACGAGGCTGGCCGTGATGGCTTGGTACATCATGTTTCTGAGGTTGAGGTCGCCCACTTGCTGGGCCACCTGAAGTTTCCCTTCCAACATTTTCAGGCGGATGTAGTTGGCCTCCACCTGGCCCATCGCTCCTTGCTCGGTCTTGTATTTCAGAAAAAAAACGGCCTCTGCAAGCAGCACCAGCCCAAAGATGGGCAGCGTGACTAGGAAGGGCAAGCGGGCTGCCGCACAGGCCAGAAGCCCAATCATGCCCGCTGCCGGGATGCCTGCCAGAGCATAAAAAAGGCGATTGAGCACTCGGGCGCGGCCTTCCATCAATTGCCGCAGTTCCCCCTGAGCGCCCGCGATGCCCGACAGTGCCGTTGCCTCATTGATGGTGCCCGTGTTGCGGGTCAGTTCGGCCTGGAGCGACGCTTTGAGGTTTTGCGCGCCGCCCATGTGCGCCCGCGGCTGTATCAGCGCAGAGCGGGCGAAGGCTTTGGCCACCGCGCCCAGCGACTCCTGCTGTTGCTCGTCGGTGTGCTCCACAAATCGGGTGAGCAAATGGGCCAGATTGTCGGTTGCTTGCATGAATGCTTGAAGATGAGAACCTTGAAAAGTCTGCGGCGAAGGTCGCTGATATGTGCTTTAGGCAACGTCTATGCGCCTTCTTCGCTCGTAAAAATTTGCAGCGCGTGCTGGTGCGCGTCAGAAAGCGCACGGCTGCCGTCCAGCCCGCCGATCCAGTGGCGCAGGAACAGCAGCCCTTCGGCAAACGGCACATCGAAATCTGCGAAGCCCACCGAGCGCAGCACAGGGAAACTCCCGTGGAGCGAGCCTTCCGCTTTCGCGGAGCGGCACACGCAAAAAACGATGCTCAACTGGTCGGGCCTTTCTGCTTTCTCCAATGCCGCCCGGACTTCCGAAAGGGAGTAGGCTCCGTCTGCAAATTCGAGCCAAACCTCGTTTTTGTCCAATTTTCGCGCTGTTTCGTTGCCGAAGAACCGGTGTGCCACCAAAAACAGGGCTTCAAACTGCTCGGCCCGCAAAGCCTGCCGAAAGACGGCAAAGGTAACATTTGGCACCACCGTTGCGCCCGCCGCCTGCACGTCGCGCAACACGGCCAGAGCAGGCAGCACCACTTGCCGCTCGTAATCGGTCCAGTCGGGGAAGTACCGTTTTTGCTGGGCCACGAACTCGTGCAGCCTACCCATGCCAAACCACGAAGAGCGGTACTGCGCCCCTTCCCGGTCGAAGCGCTCGCGGGTGAGGGCCGGGCAGACCAAAACGCCTGCCCGGCCCGGCAAGAGCGGCTGCTCCTGCTTCAGGTGCTCGAGGGTGCGGCTCAGCATCCGCCCGATACTTTGGGGTCTGGCACATAGCGCACGGCCTTGTGCTGTAGGAGTGCCCGCAAGCGCTCGGATGCCTTCATCTGCGAGAGCGGCGTATCGCGCAGCAAGTTCAACTGTTCCGGCTGGTACCGTTCCAGTATCGCGTCCAGCGACTCAAACCGGACAGGCTTTTCTGGCCGAAGGCTGTTTTGGCGCAGCGTTTCCAGAAAAGCAGTGGGCAGTGCGCTCTTGACGGCTGCGCTCAGCCGCCCCAGTTGCACCCGGACGCTTTTGCCATTTTTCACCGTCACCTTTTCCAGCACAGCAGCCAAGCCGGGGTCGTTTTTGAGTAGTTTCTTCAACTTTTTGGGCTTGATCTCTACCTCGGTACCGATGCTGTGCTTCAAAAAATCTTGAACCGCTTGGAAGCTGGCGGCACTGTTGCCTTCGGTGAACCGGCTCGTGAGCGTGTGCGAAAACAGCTCCGAGCCGGCCACCGCCGACTCCATTTGGTTTCCATGGGCAGAGGAAATGCAGATAAAATCGCGGGCATCTTGGGTTTCTTTCAGGCTGAGCCGAAAGAAGTGCCGCCGCAGCCGCTCGTAGGTCAGCACGGTATCGGAGAACACCATGCCCTGCTCGTCGGTATCGGCTACCAAGAAGACCTGCTTCAGATCGGGGTTTTGCAGCAGCGACTGGAACCCCTCGAGGGTCTGCGCGCCATGGCACGGTATGCCCATCAGGGCAAACGAATCGCGCAGGGCGACGAGGCCGGGGAAGCGGGCATCGTCCCAATCTACTGTGCTGATGAAGCACATGGCACTGGCATCGGGCATTACCGTGTCGCGCACGTGCCAGAGGCTCAGCAGCAGGTCGGGCACGTCTTTGATGAACACTTGGTTGAGTTTGCCCGGTTTGCTGGTCTTGTGCAAGTGGCCGAGTAGGCCGGAGTTCATGCCTTCGGCGTCTTTCACCACGATTTTCAGCGCGTTGGTGCCATCGGCCACCTGCTTCAGGTAGTCGCCCACCGGAGCGGTCATCTGCTTGAACTCGGCGAGGGTCATGTTGGTCTCGCCGTTCATAAAGCGGGCAGTCTCTGTGTTGATGCTCTCCCATTGGGCTGCCTTCGGGAAGTCAATCACTTTAGCCCCCGAAGCGTCGCGGAACATGGCTTGTGGGGCATTGGGCGCGTGGCGGTAATCGAGCAAAGCCAGCCCGTCGGTCAGGTCGCCTGCCCCTTTCATCTCGTAGTACGAGTGGCCCAAGCGGTCGTTGGCGTGGTGAATCTGGCGCAAGAGGCCCACATCTTCTGACAGAATCGGCTTGTTGCGGGGAAGCACATCGAGCCATGCGTCGTTTTTGGCGGTGCGCTCCATCACGAACTGGGCCGTTGAGGCTTCCTGCGCGGAGGGCTTGAGCGGCACTTCCATCAAGTTGTTGCGCCCCAAGCGAACCCCCTGAGTGCCGTCGCCCCGAAAGACCACCGTCCGCACCGGCGACTTGTCGGCGCCAGCCGTCCAGGCCCGGAACTGTGCTACCGCTTCGGGCGGCACCGCGCCTTCGGAGAGGCCGACCACTTCACCCGAAGCGGTGCGGTTGAGGGCCACTGAGCGAGCGTCGCGCGACAGGATGCTTTTCAGCCCAGCCAAGTTGGGCGCGTCTTTACCAACAAGCCCGACGAGGGCCTCGTTTGCTTGTGCATTGTTGGGCAGGTACAGGCCGTCGTCGGCCAGCATGATTTCTACATCCTGGTTTTTGAAGAACAGCCGGTATGATTTGGCGGTGGGCGGCACGGTGTTGGTCAGCTCCACCACCGGCAACTGGCCGTCGGCTGCAGTGCCGATTTTCTTTTTAGAAAACCCGCCGATCTGCTTGTTGGCCGTGCGCTCGTCCACGAATTTGAAACTGGCGTTTTCCCGCTTTCCGCCCCACGAGCGCGACCCACACACGGTGTTGAAATCAGCGGTTGGGTCAATCTTCGGGGTTTTACGGACGGAGACCCACTGCCCAGTCTCGCGCAGTTTGCCGATGTACTCGCTGTTTCGTCCGGAGGCCATTTTGTACACCTGCTCAAACTCGCCAGAGCTCGCCAAGCCTTCCTCCAAGTTGTCGGCCTTGCTGACGGAGCGCAGCACCCGGTCGGTTTTGGCCACGTTGCCTTCTTTGAACGACACGAGCACGACATCGCCCTGGCGGGCAATGCCAAATTTGCCGGTGTTGGTCAGGTCAATGGACAAGCCATCGTCGCCCAATTTCTGCACTTTCCGGTCGGTGCCTGCGGCGTTCCATACATAGTCGCTGCTGCGGAGCGTCTTGTTGGTTGCTTTCCCGTCTATCTTGGGCGCGCGGTTTACCGTCACTTTGGGGGCCGGGCCTGCGCCGATGGTGTAACGGGTGCGGTTGCCAAAGTTGTAGGCCTGGCCGCCAGAAGAGAAGCTGCGTATCCGGCCCGGTCGGGTAGAGCCGACCAATTGCTCAGCCCTTGCAGCAGCCTTGCGCACCGAGGTGCGGGTGCCGAGGCTCACCCCGCCCGACAGGCGGTAGCTGAGGTCAACGTCTTTGAACCCGTCGTAGCTGGCCGATTCGAGCACGTTGAGGCACTCCACCCTTTCGCCCAGTTCTTTCTTGTTCAGAAACGGGATGGGTACCCTGATTTTCAAGTCGGTGCGACGGTCGTACCATTCCGCAAAGTCGTTGCGGTGCGACACGGATTCGTTTTCCAAAGCACTGAAATGGCCGTTGTTTTTGAAAAAGAACACGAGTTGTGTCCATTTCACGATCTGGTTGAGCCGGTGGTACTCCGGCTCGAAGTCGCCCACTTGGCTGTAGTGGTTGTTCCACCAGTCGGCAAATCGGGTGCTCGACACGTTGGCATCGGTCTCCACACCGGGGGTCAGGTCGTTGGGCGAGGCGTTGAAAATGCGCGATATGCAGTGCGCGAAGCAGAGTTGGCTGCCGTGGAGGGCGAAGTTGTTGTCGTTCGAGCCGAGCCAGCTTCGGGTCTGGCTTTTTTCGTCCATGTCGTCGCGGTAGAGCGACGACACAGGGGCGTTGGTCATGGGCAGGAAGCCCGTTATCTGGGCCTGGGGCGCGGTGTTCTGGTAGTCAATGGCCCACAGTTTCATCATCAGATCGGTGTAGAACATGGTCATGCCCACCTCTGTACCCTGAAAGTTGCCGTCGTAGCGGGCCTCCTGATAGGTGCGGGCCAGCCGTGCCGCCCGGATCACTTTGGCCAGCGCGCCGTAGCGGCCCGAACGGCCGCTGCTCGACTTATCGAGCCATTCTTTCCAAACCTCCCGATTGGGGGTCTCCCGTTCCGTAGAGCCGACCTCTGCACGCACTGCCTGTATTTCCTTTTCTATGAAAATATCCACCGCGTCTTTGGGCGACGCTTTGGAGATGTCGGGGTTTCCTTCCAGAAATTCCGACAGTTTGTACATCTGCATGGCGCTGCCACGGTGAAGGTCTCGGGCCACGGAGCGGACGATGTCGTAGTGCTCCAACAGGGCATTGCGCTGCAACTCGTATTCAAAATCGAGCAAAAGCACTTCCAGTCCGCCCATAAAACCGCCACCCTTTTCGGCTTCGCGCAGCACCGCGGGCTTGTACACCGTCTCGAACCACCGGCGTATCTGGACGGTGTCGCGGCTCGCCAATTGGTCCAGATCGTCGCCCAATTTGGCTTTGCGGAGCGAGTGGTCGAGCGAGAAGCCGTAGTTGAGTTCTTCGGGCTTCGACATCCGCTCGGCGATGTAGGCTTCTTCGTACTGCTGGTATGACATGATGGAGCGGCAGCGTTCTGCCACGCGGGAGCGCAGGGACAAGCCTGATCCTAGGTCGGAGATGTCAAAGATATCAGGGATTTCTCTGCCGCCGTAGGTAGTGACCGTTCTGGAATACTTCACATATCCGCCGTCGCCGTAGGGCAGGTGGATGTCCAATGACGCGACGCTGTACACTCTGTTTTCATTGCAGAACTTGATGATCTGGATGACCGCGTTCTCGATGAAAGACTCGTACTCACTCAGGAGGGTACGCTTGCCGATGCGCTC
>JAYSUY010000826.1:0-3490 GCA_043718855.1 Saprospiraceae bacterium
GAACCGTTGATGGTAGGCCCAAAGTCCATTATCATTGCACTCGCAGAGGTAGATGTACAAGCGGATGAGATCTATTTCCAACATAGTCAGTTGTTTACAGTGTGAGAACTACAAACATACTGAATCCGCCAATGACAAACTACCTCTGCTTCTCAACCCATTATTCGCATTGTGTCAGAAACAAAAGATATATTGGTGCCGCCGTACCTAAAATCATTAGAAAAACTATCGTGTCCAGTTGTCCAAATGTAGTCATGTTTTTGAGCAAAGAGAAAATTGGGCAGAAATATGAAAAAAGCAAAAAACCGTTTCATAACGATGAAAATAAAACTGGCTATCTGTATGCACAGATAGCCAGTCAATTAGAAGAATCAGTGTTTCACCATCAGTTTACCCTGATGAATTACATGGGCATCAGCCAAAACGTGCCAAAAATAGACTCCTTCCGGTAGAGAAGAAATAATGAGGCTCTCTTGCTGACGGCCTGATTTCAGAGCAACCTTTAGACAACTTTGACCGAGCAAATTGGTCAAATGAAACTGGTAATGGCCTGATGCCCCTAATTCATATTGCAGGTTGAGACTGCTGGATGCCGGATTTGGAGAAAGATGGAAACTTCCAAAAATCGAAGTTGCACTTTGAGCCTTGCTCAATTTTTGAGCGTTCTGGCAAAGCGAAGCGTCATTGTAAAAATGGACAATGGTATCCACTGCCGCCAGCATTTCCCGCGCCAGCAACACAGCCTCGCCTCCTTCGATGGGGCATTGCTCGGCTATGGGCCAGAGGGTCTGCTGTTGTGTTGTGCTCAGGTCGTGTTCGTCCAGTGCAAAGGTTTGCAGGTAGATGCTGGCCACCGCTTTCTCGTTCTGCTCATGCAAGGGGTTGGCGGTCATGGCCGCGCAGCCAGAGAAAAAAAGGGCAAGAAAAATCCATTTCATAGGCCAAAAAGTTGAAAAAATCAGCGTTGAACCACCAATTTCCCGCTCGCCACCAATCTTCCATCCCCCGCCACTGCGCTCCAAAAGTACACCCCACCTGCCAACCCCTGCACATCCAATTCCGTACAGTTGCTTGTCCCATCCACGCGCTCACTCCGCACCTCACGCCCATAGGCATCGCGCAGCACCCAGCGCGAGCGGGCGGGCAGCGGGCGGCTGGGCACAATCTTGACATGCTCCGAGGCCGGATTGGGGAACACCGAAACTGTTGGCAGCGGCGAAAAAACCACCTCTTCCTGCCCGACTGTGTAGCCCTTGCAAGGGCTAAACGGCTCGCCCGCCGCCCGGAGGCGGTAGTTGGGAAAGTTGGGGAAAGAGGCCCCGTGATAGGTGGGGGTGTGGAGGCCATGCTGCTCCAAGTTGCAAGCCTGCCCCGCCTCTTCGGGATGATGGATGACGTGAAGCACCGCAGCGTCATTGCCCGTAGCGATGTAGAGTTTGCAGTCAGGCCCCGGGTAGATGCGTCCAAAATCGCAGGCTATCGGATCAGCGTAGCCGTCCCACTCGGCGATGAACTGCTGCGAGGCTGCGATGTCGGGGGCCTGCATATCCATCTGAAACACCCGCTTTCGGGCAGATATGTACAAATATCGGCCACTGGGCGACACTTGGCACCCGCCGTCCACGATTTGCAAATTGCCGAAGTCAACGTTGACTTTTCTGTAATTGCTCATCTGACCTGTTGCTCTGTCGAAGTCAAAGATGCGCAGTTTGTTCTTGACATTGAAGCGGATGTAGGTCTTGCCGTCAGGGGTGAAGAAAGATTGTTCCCCGCCTTCAACGGATTCAGGTGTAGGCTCACCGATTTGTTGTTCTTTGACCTCGGTCACCCCGTTCTTGGTCACCAAGAGCAGGTAGTAGTTGTTGTTGATAAAGCCGGGGCTGATCACCCACCAATCGCGCCCGTTGGCGTGGCGCACGGCGGTCATGCTGCCATAGCCCATTGCGCTGTCGGCTACAGCCACCACATTCTTGGCGATTACTTTGCCTTTGCCACCATTTTGGTTCATATCAACTACGGAGTACAACAGCCTGTCGGCCAGTACATAAGGCGCAACAGGTAGGTAGATGATCCGCTTGTGGAACATAAAATAGACTCCAGTGGTGTCTGGGGCAGGGAGCGCGAGGCTGCTCTGAAAGCCAGAGGTATAGCCCCAACTTTTCTCGCCACATTTGACACCATAGACATACCCATAGTTGATTGAGTCTCCATTTTCGATCAATTCGTTGTCATAGTTGGATATGTAACAGCCATTGGAATAAAACAGCAGGTTGCCGTTACTGTCGCTCATGGTGACGTTAAAGCCTGTTGCCAAGTTCATGTCTCGATCCACTCGTTGTTGTGTCACAATGTCTTCTTTGAAGGAAATATTTGTCCCCCCGAATTTTAAATTGGGGGTAAAACTTTGATGGCCGCAACTCCAAGTGAAGTCGTGCTTCTGAGCCACAAGTGCTTGGGGAATAGCAAATAGGGCAATGAAAATCCATTTCATGGCTTCATCAAATAAAAATCCGGCTACCTGCTTGTGGAACAGGTAGCCGGATGGTGGTTAAATTAGTTTTGGATGATCAGTTTGCCTTGTGAAATGACTTTTCCATCATTCAGAACGTGCCAAAAATAGGCCCCCTCTGGCGAAGAAGAAATGATCAGGTTCTCTTGCTGACGGCCTGATTTAAGGGCTGCTTGAAGCACATTTTGGCCCAGCAAGTTGGTTAAATGAAAATGACATTGTCCCAGTTTTCCCAAATCATATTGCAGATGAAGTGTACCAGACGCAGGGTTGGGAGCGAGTTGAAAACTGCCCTCAGCAGGCATTGGCCTCTGGATACTGCTCGGTTTTTGAGCACTCTGGCACAGCACGGGATCGTCATAAAAATGGACAGTTGTATCTGTCGCCGCCAGCATCTCCCTCGCCAGCAACACAGCCTCGCCACCTTCGATGGGGCATTGCCCGGCTATCGGCCAGAGGGTTTGCTGTTGTGTTGTACTCAGGTCGTGTTCGTCCAGTGCAAAGGTTTGCAGATAGATGCCCGCCACCGTTTTCTCGTTCTGCTCGTGCAGCGGGTTGGCAGTCATCAGCGCGTACTGCGCACTCAGGACGGCAGCGACAGAGGCCCGCTGCGCGAGGTGCTGTTGGTGGAGGCTGTCGTACTGCTGCACAAAGATTTGCGCTTGGTTCAGCAGTGAATCCTTTTGCGCATACAAGGCCTGCCGCTCGGTGTAGGTAAACACCGTGTCGTTGAGCAGGCTGTCTATCGGCACGATCTGTTCCAGCAGTTGGGCCAATTGATGGTTGGCGTAGGCCATTTGCTGGCTGTCTGCCGGGCTGACCGAGTAGGCGCCCCGGAGCGTGTGTTCCATGTCTCCGTAGGCTCGTAGGTCGGTGTATTGCGCATCGTTGAGCAGGTGCAGCACGGCAGTATCTGTGCCGTAGGTGTTGCCATGCTCCAACATCTGGCGGTAGAGTTGCCGCCGGGTGCTCCACTGCAGG
>JAYSUY010000827.1:0-9916 GCA_043718855.1 Saprospiraceae bacterium
GCCGAGCCGCTACCTCCGGGCGCACACCGACCCGCTCACGGGCGAAAAGTATTTTCTGCTCGGCTACCGGCCCACCGCTGCTGGGGGCAGTGCCATGCGATTTGCGGAATACCGACCAAGCAAGGGCTTGGTGAACGACAAGGCGCTGGACGAATCGTTTCAGGCCAGCACGAGCGGTTTCGCGGTACTCGACCTCGACGACACCTCGTTTTTGGCGGTAGCCAACAAATTTGTGCGGAGGCTGCGCGTGAAGTCTGGCCAGAGCGTGGAAGTGCTGTGGGAGAAGCCGCTCAACAAGGGCGATATCAACGCGGTGGTGAGGGCCGCCGACACCCTGATCGTGGCCGCCAACCAAGCCGGAGAGTTGATAGCGATGCGGGAAAATGGCGACCTGCTTTGGGCGAAGCCTGCTGGTTTTGTGGTCCGCAGTCTGCGGCTGACGAACGGCGGCTTGCTGGCTTGCGGCTCCAACGCGGGCAACACCAAAGCGCTGCTGGCTAAGTTCTCGCTGGCTGGTGACGTGGTGTGGAGCAAGGAATTTGGCGAAAGAAGTTTTGAACACCTGCTGGTAGACAGCGACGGTAACCTCGTCATCACCGGACAAGCAGTGGGCAGCAAGTTGCTGCTGCTGAAAACAGACGCTGACGGGGGCTTGATTTGGAGCAAAACCTACTTGGGCAATTGGGGCGGCACAGTGCTGCAAACGCCTGACGGCGGCTACTTTGTGGTCGGGTCGCGCTCATCCCCATCTGCCATCCGCTTGCTAAAAACAGACCGGGACGGCAACACCGCGCCCTACGAAGCGGGCGATGCATCACGGGTGCGCAACATCGGGAACAGCGTGGTTAGGGCTGCATTTGGGCCTTCATCCGCGCTTTTTCAAGACGGTAACAGGCAAGGCTTCTTCGTGCCGAAAGACAGCAGCACCTCGCTTTTTTTTGCTTCTTCGCTCTGGATAGGCGGCACCAACACAGTCGGCGGCGATTTGCACGCTGCTGTTGGCACCTTCTACTCATCCAACACGGATTACTACAGAAACGGGCTGAGTTTTGGCTCGCGCCCCAACGATTTCAAGCGGGTGTGGCGGCTCGACCGAGAGGAGATTTACCAGATGCGCCTCGACTGGGCCGACAACGGCATACTCGACCAGCCGGTGCCGCACGACATCACCACTTGGCCCGCAAGGGGCAATACTCGATACACGCAGGGCATTGATTTCCTGCCCGTTGCCACTGACCCGGCACTGTTCCCCGCGCCTTTCACCGACCTCAACGGGGATGGCTTGTACAACCCAGCCGACGGCGATTTTCCCCTCATCAAAGGCGACAACATGGCGTGGTGGCTGCTGAACGACAGCACGGTTCGCTCTACTTTTTCGGGGAAGCCCTTCTTGGCCGATGTGGCGGTGTCGGCCTACACCTACAGCCACCTCGGCAACAGTTTGGAAGCCTCGCTTTTTACCAATTTCCAAATTGTCAACCGCTCTGCCAACACCTATCAGGATGTGTTCGTGGGGTCTTGGAACGACTTGGACCTCGGCTGCCCAGACGATGATTACATCGGCTCCATCCCCACATCACACGCTTTTTACGCCTACAATCAGGACAACGCGGACGGGTCGTCGGGCTTCAACTGCAACGGCATTGCGACATTTAGAGATAAAATCCCGGTGGCTTCTGTGATGATGCTGAACCAGTCGCTCGACCGCGTGATGTACTACAACAACACCAGCAGCGGCTCCCCACTTCCCCAGACCACCGACCCTATGATGGGTACCGAGTATTACAACTACCTGCAAAGCAAGTGGCGCGACGGGCTGCCCCTCTCGGCAGTTGGGTCGGGCTACAATCCGCCCCTCTCGCAGTCCACTGACTATGCTTTCCCCGACAACCCGGCTGACCCGGCGGGCTGGTCGATGTGTACAGCCAACCTGCCTTTTTCCGACCGCCGCCTGCTGGGTTCACACGGCCCGTTCAGTTTCGCGCCGGGCGACACTTTCCAACTCAACCTCGCCTACACATATCACCCCGATATCCCGCACCCTTGTCCCGATATTTCTGGGCAGGTGAAAAACGATTTGGACGGACTCCGCACTCTGGTCGGTTCGGGTGTGCTGGGCGACCCTGTTCAGTTCAAATTGCTCACTAAAATTCAGCCCGGCCAAACAGTTTTGCTCGACCCCAGTATCGCCGGTGCCAGTTACCAGTGGTCAACAGGTGCTGTCACGCCGACTATAACCGTTTCGCAGCCAGGTGTTTATCAAGTGACCATCACACGCGCCAACGGCTACCGCACAAAAGAGGTGGCTGTGGTGAGGGCCAGCAGCCCTGTGTCTGGCCCCGCCGAGCAGACGGGCCACTTTCGCCTTTTTCCTAACCCGGCCGCCGGGCAGTTTACGGTGGAAATAAACACCGACACGCCAGGTGAGGTGGAGTTTGATCTGCTGAATGCGGTGGGTCAGACGGTGCGGCGCGAGGTAGTCGCAACGGGCCAGGGCTTGCTGGTGCGCACGTTCGATTGTGCTCAATTGCCCGCTGGCGCGTACGCGCTACGGGTGCGGGCCAATGGGCAGATGAGGTATGCGAGGGTAGCGGTACAGCGCTGAGGGCTCACTTACTTCGCCCGCATATACACCTCTATCGGCGAGCCGGTAAACACATAGTGCTTGCGCAGTTGATTTTCAAGGAAGTGGATATAGTCCTTGCGCACCCAGTTGGGGTTATTGACAAAAAACGCGAACGTGGGGTAAGGTGTGTGCAACTGGGTGACGTACTTGAATTTCGGGTAGCGGCCTTTCACCGAAGGCGGCGGAGTGCGTTCGATGAGGTCCAGCATCACCTCGTTCAGTTCTGAGGTTTTGACCCGGCGGGTGCGGTTGGCGTACACTTCGAGCGCCATTTCGACGGCTTGGAAAATGCGCTGTTTTTCAAGAACAGAGATAAACAACACTGGCACGTCATCAAACGGCGCAAGGCGACGCTTGATGGCCGCCTCGTAATCGCGGGTCGAGTTGGTGCCTTTGTCTGGTATCAAGTCCCACTTGTTCACCAAAATGACCACGCCCTTGTGCCGCTTCTGGATGAGGGCGAGGATGCTCAAGTCTTGTGCCTCAAGCCCTTGCATCGCATCAAGTATCAGTAAGCACACGTCGGCCTCCTCCACCGCCCGGATGGCACGCATCACGGAGTAAAACTCCAAATCCTCCTCCACCTTCGCTTTTTTGCGGATGCCAGCGGTGTCAATCAGGATGAACTCCTTGCCGAACTTGTTGTAAGTCGAGTGCGTCGGGTCGCGGGTGGTGCCGGCGATGGGGGTCACGATATTGCGTTCCTCGCCAAGCAGGGCGTTGGTGAACGAGGACTTGCCCACGTTCGGGCGGCCCACGATGGCAAACTTGGGCAGTTGGGTTTCCAGAGGTTCTTCGTTCTCGATGTGCTCCACCACCGCGTCCAGCAAGTCGCCCGTGCCGCTGCCGCTGATGGAAGCCACGAAGAAAGTGTTGTCGAAGCCCAGTGCCCAGAATTCGTTGGCCTCCAAGTGGTTGCGGCTGTTGTCCACCTTGTTCACCACCAGCATCACCGGCTTTTTGCTGCGGCGCAGGGTGTTGGCGATGCTCGCGTCGAGGTCGGTGATGCCCGTCTGCACGTCCACCATGAAGATCACTACAGCGGCCTCCTCAAGCACCACGTTGACTTGTTTTCGGATGGCCGCCTCGAACACATCGTCCGAGCCATGTACAAACCCGCCGGTGTCCACCACCGTGAAACGCTTGCCATTCCAGTCACAAAATCCATATTTCCGGTCGCGGGTCACGCCCGAAAAGTCGTCGGTGATGGCCTCCCTTCCCCCGACCAAACGATTGTAAAGCGTTGATTTCCCGACGTTTGGCCGACCAACGATGGCTACTACATTTCCCATAAAAGACTTTGATAAAATTATTTGGGTTAGTTTTGCGCAAAGGTAGCAAATCTGGCGAGGCCGGAGTCCAAAGGGCAAAAGGCAAGGGCGGAAACTGCAAAATGCAAAACCGCAAAATTTAAAACCGCAAAAGGCAAGAGACAAACCCCGAAACCTTCCAACCAGAAAAATACCATGCACAAAATCATTTACCGCGATCCGAACGTCACGGTTTTCCAGAGCAGCCTGTTCAAAACCAATTCGACTGTGGTGCGTACTGACGAGGTCATTATCGTGTTTGACCCCTGCTGGCTGCCCGACGAGGTGCTGAGCATCCGCCACTACGTCGATTCCATCCGGGAGGAGCGCCCGCTGTACCTCGTGTTCACACACTCGGATTACGACCACATCATCGGCTACAAAGCCTTCGAGCCCGACAAGATTTTTACCAGCAAAGCGATGGCCGAAAACCCCCGATGGGAGGAAGCGGTAGTGCAGGCGCAGGAGTTCGACCACAAGTTTTATATCGACCGCCCCTACCCTATCGAGTACCCCAGGGGCGATTTTACCGTGTTCCGCGACGGTGTGCAGTACCGAAACGGCAACACCAAAATGTCGTTTTACCTCACGCCAGGCCACACAAACGACAGCATCATGGTAGTGGTGTGGCAATTAGGCCTGTGCATCGCGGGCGACTACCTCTCCAACGTGGAGTTCCCGATCATCGCCCACAGCAGCGTGGAGTACCTCAACACGCTGGACAAACTGCCCCACATCCACGACCGCAACTGGTTCACCCGCTTGGTACCCGGCCATGGCGACCCCAGCCTGACCATCGGCGACTGGCTGCGTCGCCGCACGGAGAGCCTCGCTTACATCTACTCGCTGCGCGAAAGCATTGCTACTGGCACCACTTTCGATGAAACGGCGCTCTGGGCACGCTACAAATACCCGCGTATGCAACGCCAGTTTCACCAAGAAAACCTCGCCCTGATGACCCGCGAATTCGAGCAGGGCCTCTGGAAGTGGGACTCGGCTGCTGCGCTGGAAGCCTTGGAAGGAAAAGGATTGGAGGGCGTGGGCAGCGGGGTGAGCGTAGACGAAAACGAGGGGTAGGCATTCAAAATTTAGCAAGATTTCTCACTTTCGCCCCGCTGTTCTCAGCGCCATCCGCACATCAAAAACTGTACTTCCGCTCATCAAACGGAGCCTCCTCTCATCATGGATTTTAAAAAAATCTTCCCCCACCTCATCGGTATCGGCATCCTGCTCGCAGTGGCCGCCCTGTTTTTCGCGCCCAACGCTTTCAGCGGAAAAGTGCTGCCCCAGCCCGACAACGACAAGGCGCGGGGCATGGCCGCCGAAATCCAGCACTACATGGATACCGAGGGCAAGGTGCCGCTCTGGACCAACAGCGCGTTCGGCGGTATGCCCGCTTTCCAAATCTACTCGGCAGTAGAAAATAACTGGACAGAGCCGGCCTTCCGTGCCCTGTTTCTGGGCAGCGACTACACCACCGTTTGGGTGCAATTGTTCATCGCCATGTTGTGCATGTTCTTGCTGCTCAGTACATTAAATACCAACTGGCGGGTAGCCGTGTTCGGCGCGCTCGCCTACGGCATCACGAGTTACAACGTGGACATACTGGAAGCCGGACACAGCACGAAGATGATGGCGCTGGCTATGGCACCCGGTATTTTCGCCGGAGCGGTGCTGCTCACCGGCGGGCGACTGTTGCTCGGCGGCGGTATCATGGCCTTGTTCGTGGCGATGCAGGTGTTCGCCAACCACGTCCAAATCACCTACTACACCCTGCTGCTAACGGGGATTTACTTCCTCGCCCGCTTGGTGGAAGTCATCATTGGCGAGTGGAAAAAAGACCGAGTGCTGGGTGCGCCCATCGCGACTGAAAGCGCAGGTGTAGCAGCAAGTGCTGCTGCCAGTGGAAGCACCGTAGTCGGCTGGCTCAAAGCCGCCGCGTTCGCCGCGTTCGCCGTCGCGCTCGGCTTCGGCAGCAACCTCTCCAAACTCTGGCCCACCTACGAGTACAGCAAGGAAACCATACGCGGAAAATCGGGCCTCGCGGCCAAATCCGCCAAAGGCGACGGCCTCGACACGGACTACCTGTTCGGGTGGAGTTACGGCAAAGCCGAAAGCCTCACGCTGCTGGTACCGCACTTCGCGGGCGGTGGTGCGGGCGAACGTTTCCCCGACACCAAAATTTACAAAGCCATCGCCCAGCAGGGCGGGCGGCAGCAAGCCGAACAAGGCACCCAGCAGTACCTGTACACCGGGGCGCAGCCCTTCGTCGGTACGGCCATTTACTTTGGAGCCATCGTGTGCTTCCTGTTTTTCCTCGGTGCTTGGTTGGTACCAGGCAGTGCAAAGTGGTGGTTTTTCACGGGCGGTATCTTCATGGTGTCGCTGGCTTGGGGCAAAAATTTTGGCCTCAACTTTTTCTTCTACGACCACCTGCCCATGTTCAACAAGTTCCGCGCCGTCACCATGGCCCTTGGCATGGGCCAGTTGTGCGCAGCAGGTTTGGCGGCCCTGGCCTTGCAAAAACTCTGTGACCCCGACATTGCGCTGGCGCGAAAAAAGCAAGCGCTCTGGGTCGGTCTCGGCAGCACAGGTCTGCTGTTGCTCTTGGCCATGATGCTGGGTGGCGAAGGTGCACAAGACGGGCAAATTCGGGACAATGCAGAGATTTTCAAGATGATACGGGAAGATCGGGCAGCCCTGTTGCGGGCCGATATGCTCCGTTCGCTGAGCTTCGTACTCGCAGCGGCAGCCCTGATTTGGCTTTACCTCGGCGGTCGCCTGAAAGCAGGTGTGACGGTACTGGCTGTGGCTGGCCTCTCGCTGTTCGATCACTGGGGTGTCTGCTCGCGCACCATCTCCTCCGATGATTTCGAGACCAAGCGTGAGGCCATCAAACCGCCCGTCGAAGAGGCTTACGACAAACAAATCAAGCAGGACAAAGACCTGAGTTACCGGGTACTCGATCTCTCACGGGGCGGTTTTGCGAGCAACTGGAACACCTCGTATTTCCACAAAAGCCTCACCGGCTACCACGCCGCCAAACTGCAACGCTACCAAGAGGTCGTGGACTCAGTGCTGAACACTCAACAGAATTTCGTGAACGTGATCGGCATGATGAACGGCAAGTACATCGTGGACCAGAACAAGCGGCTCATCCCCAATGCTTTCGCTTGCGGCAATGCTTGGTTTGTGAAAAACTACCAGATCGTACCGACGACCGAAGCCGAACTGCAAGGGCTGAAAACACTCAACCCAAAAGACACCGCGCTCATCGAGCAAGCCTACGCCGCTCCGCTGCAAGGGCTTGATATTCAGTGGGACAGCGCGAACACCATCCGCCTCACGGCCTACCACCCCGACAAGATGGAGTACGAGTATTCGGCCAAAACCGACCAGTTGGCGGTGTTCTCCGAGATGTACTACTCGCCTGAGCGCGGTTGGAATGTGCTGCTCGACGGGCAGCCCGTAGCGGGCGGTTTCACCAAAGCCAACTACCTGCTCCGCGCCATGCGCCTTCCCGCTGGGCAGCACAAGTTGGAGATGCGCTTCGAGCCGAAGTCGTTTTATACCGGCGAAAAGGTGTCGCTCGTGGCTTCGCTGCTCACGCTGCTGGCTTTCTTCGGCGGCCTGTTCTGGTGGTGGAAAAATGGCGCATTCGGCAACCCAGTGCAGTTGGCCGATGTGGAGCGGGCCGAAGCAAGCCGCCCTGTTGCGCCCGCTAAAACGGCTGCGGTGCCGGAGAAAAAGAAAGGGAAAAAGTGATTGCCGCGATTGGAGGTTCGACTTGGAGTCGAACCTCCAATTGATGGATAAAACAGGAGCAAGGGGATACATTCACCAGCCAAAAACGCATGGGCGATGGCCTTCAAATATCAAAGCATACTGAACGAACTGGGTATTGCAGACTGCCCTCCCGCGATGTGTCAGCGTTCAGAAATGACCGCTTTTCGGTTTGTTTTTGAGGACTTGGAGCATTTCAACAACTTTTTGCCCGTCGGAATGATACATCCCCAGCGGTTGAATGATTTTCATACGGTGCCTCAAAAATGCCAAGCCTTCGGGCTTTCATTTTTTGCAGAAAAGGCAATGGCTGAGGCACACTACCACAAATTGCAGCAGAAGACGGCTGGGCGGTTTGCCAAGATCGTAGGCAATCACTTGGCCGCTGTATCTTTGGGCAAAAATGACGGAGTTCATTCCGACCCTTTAGAACACCCAAACACTCACTTCACTTTCCATGAATCTGAGGCCGCCGGTTTGAGAGACCTTGTTTTTCACTTCGATCTGCTTTGAACGCCATGACTATATCCGACCTGACCAAACTCTTTGACATAGAGTATTTCGATGGCCCCTTGCTCTCGCTTTTTGCAGACACGAGCGGCGATTTTTATCTCTATAAATGGTACGACGTGCAGCCACATTCGCACCAATGGTTAGTCTTCCAAATAGATTATGAAGTACTTGCCCACTACCTCAATGGAGTCATCCCGGAGTATGGGCTTTTGAATGCCAGCGCGACAGAGCACTTTCGAGTGGTAGAATTCAATGAAAAAGGCCAGCCGCAGGTATCAGGCTACCTTGCTCGGACAGAAGCCTTGCAGCAGTATGCCGCGACCAAAGATGCTTTCTTCGACTACGCGCTTTGCCCACAATGGCGGGCAGTGCAGCATTTTTTCCGGCTGAAGCCGATGGAAGCAAAGGCATATCAGGACTGATTGGGGATACCGCCCCAACAAACCACACTACACTCGCCCCTGAAAATCATGCAGTTTCAACCAAACTAAACAATCCATGCTGCTCGCCGAACTCAAAGCCGCGCTCAAACAACGCATCGCCGAAGGAGCCAACTACGCCATCAAGCAGTTGGAGGAAGTGCTGCGGCCTGACTCGGACAAGTTCAACAAGTTCGTCCAAATCAAGGGCCGCTATAACGCCTACCTGAACGCCATCGTGTCGGGCATGGCCTCCAAAGCCGAACTCGACGGCCAGTACAACCAGATCAGCACGGCCCTGCTGTACTTCACCGACAGCCTGCGCGACGAGTACCTGCGCACCGAGCAGCCCGCCCCCAGCCCCGCCCAGACCAAGCGAGGCGAACTCCTCTACCACTTCCCGCACGAGATGCAGACCGCCCACGAGTACAAGTGCGCCGTGCGCGTGGCCTACCTCCGCGCCCTGCTCTACGACGACTGGCAGCGGTACGACGATGATGTACAAAAATCCATCCCCGTCGCCGAGATCATGTCGGTCGAGTTACTCAACCAAGACGGCAGCGAGCCTTTTGAGATTCGCTCGTTCAGCGACACCATCCAGTTTTTGGATCAAGATTTCCACACCGAGTGGGAGTTCTACGTCAAGCCGCGCCGCCTCGGTGCCTTCCCCCTCCTGCTCAAAATATCGGTGGTGGAAACCCGCAACGGCCGCGATGTGAAGCGGAATATCGTGCTGGAGGAGCGGGTGGTGGTGAGCACGGATGCGCCGCTCGAAGTGGAAACGAACTTCCAGAAAAGCGACATTAGGCTTGACCTGAGTAGTAAAGAGCAAGGGGCAAATAGCAAAAGGCAAAAGGCAAATAGCCATGAGCAAGCCGCCGAAGCCATAGCGAAGGAGGGGCCAACCGTAAACCCTTCAAACTCCAACCGCCCGCTGGCCACCAGTGTTCAGCCAACCACAAACCCCAAGCGCAACGCTGCTCGTGAGCGTCTGCGACGCGATATGTGCTGTCTGCAAGTCTCTGACTTGCGAGTAAAACAACAAGCGGCAGGCGGTACAAGTCGGAGACTTGCAGACGGTGCGTATCGGGTCGCAGACCCTCACGAGCACCCCCGTTCTTTGGGCAAGCCGAACATTGAGGGCGAGCGAGGACATACCCTCACGAGCCGCGTCCAGCGGTTTCGCTGCTGCGACAAGACTGACCATCTGCCATTTGGCTAATCCGCGCTAAACTTGCCGTCAAAATTCGACACATGCCTACATC
>JAYSUY010000828.1:0-1270 GCA_043718855.1 Saprospiraceae bacterium
CCCCGGCCCTCCGACCACGAACTGGACCAAGCCCTCGCCGACCCCACCAAACGCTTGGTGGTGGTGAAGGGCAAGCCCATGGCCGGCAAGACCCGCGCCCTGACGGAAGCCCTGCGCCGACTGCCCGACCAGCCGGTGCTGATACCTGAGGTGCTCCAAGCCGAGCACTGGTCGCTACCGCCCGATGTAAAATCCCAAATATTGATTTTCAACGACTTCGACATCGTGTGCGAGCGGGTGGGCAAACTGCGCCTCAATGATTTTTTGGCCCAGTGCTTCCAAAATAAGATGCGCGTGATCATCACTTGCAAGACCGGGCCGGAGTACAACATACTCCGCGATGCCATCGAAACCCGCTTCTGGGAAACAGCCCACGAAGTGGAGGTGAAGCGGCTGGACGACCGCGAGTTTGACCGCATCCAGCAGTACTTCCGGGCCAACAACATCCGCTTCGACCGCGATGTGTACGAACGCCTCGACCACCAGATTGGCTCGTTTTTCCTGGATTTGGTCGCCATGCGCGAACGGTACCGAAAACTCCGCAAGGACGATTTCGGCCTGCCGCAAAGCATCCTGCAAACCCTGAAAGCACTCTACCTCGGCTACAACTACCTCAACGACCGCTCTTTTTCCAAAACCAAAGTGAAAGCCTACCGCAACCTGTGGTCGGGCAAGGAACTCCCCGTAGGCGACTGGAGCCGCGCTTTCTCCATCTTGGAAGACTCCGACAGCGGCAATGGCTTCATCCGATGGACTGCCGAAGGCAACATTTTTGTCGAGGAAGCCTACCTGAAAGTCATCGTGAACGATGTGGCCGACCAGCAGTACCTCAGCGAAATCGAAGACGTATTCCCCGACCCCAGCGAGCGCACCGAGTTCGGCTTCTTCGGAGTCCGCTACTGGACCATCCGGCTCAACGAAAAACCCAGTTTCAGCAAAAAAGAAGGCGAAGACTTCCTCCGCGACATGGAGGGGGCAGGCATAAAGCCCAACGAGGTAACGTTCACCTCGCTGATCAACAAAGCGGCGGACGCGGAAGTCGCTCGTTTTTGGTTTGACAAGATGGAGGGGGCAGGCTGTCGCCCTAATATCTTCACCATCAGTACTTTGCTGAAAAAATGCGTCCGCGACTGTGCGGGCATCGCGTGGGTGGAGGGCCTGCGCGAACGGCACGGCATACGAACGAATGATTTTTACGCTGGGCAGTTGGCGAAAGCCAAGCAGCGGCACCGGTGCAGTTAGGGGCGGGTGGGCGGGGCAACCCCACCCC
>JAYSUY010000829.1:0-3486 GCA_043718855.1 Saprospiraceae bacterium
CCCGAAAGCCAGCACGTCATCGTAGCCATTGAAGTCGCCAGCGGTGAAGCCGGTGCAGACTTGTGCGGCGGGGCAGTCGGGCGAGGCATCGAGCACGAAAGTTTTGAGGTCCCAGGGTGCGGCGGCGAGGCAGAGCATTTTGCCGAGTTGGCCGCCGCCGAGTATGCCGATGCGGTGAGTGGTGGAAAACATGGGGGCGAAGGTAGGCAAGGGATGTGGGAACGTCAAAACGCTTCCTCCCCCGGCCTTCCTCCCCCGCCCGCTAAAGCGGGCACCCCCTCCAAAGGGGGATAGGCGCTGCTCTTGGGATTGTCAATGGTCTTTAAGGGGGAGAGATGGATGGACAGGACATATTTAAGACAGAACCAAACCTTGTTTTCCACTTTTCTAAATGCCCAAGCGCGGAGCCTATCCCCCTTTGGAGGGGGTGCCCGCTTTAGCGGGCGGGGGAGGTGTGGCCGGGGGAGGTCAGCGCCGAGACAGCCCCTACCTACCCCAACTCCTTCGCCAACGCCTCCACCTGACCCGCCAAGTGCGGGTTCCCCACCTTCTCTGAACAAGCCCGCGCCAGCCGCAGATGCTCCTGCGCCACAGCCGCCTCGCCCGCTGCGTGGGCAACACGGGCCAGTCGAACGTGGCAGTAGCCTTCACCCATCGGCTCCCCCACTTTTTGGTACAGCAGGAGGGCGGCGGCCCAAGTGGCTTGCGCAGCGGCTTGATTATCAAGGGCTTTTTCCAAGTCGCCCAAACTTTGGAGCGTGTTGGCTTTGCCCAAATCAGAGCCGACTTTTTCATACAGCGGCAAGGCCGCATCGTAGCGCGAGCGCGACTCGGCGTTTTCCCCCAGCATCCGGGCGAGGTCGCCCAAACTTCGGAGCGTGTTGGCTTTGCCCAAATCATCGCCGACTTTTTCAAACAGCGGCAAGGCCGCATCGTAGCGCGAGCGCGACTCGGCGTTTTCCCCCAGCCTAAGGGCGAGGTCGCCCAAACTTTGGAGCGTGTTGGCTTTGCCCAAATCAGAGCCGACTTTTTCAAACAGCGGCAAGGCCGCATCGTAGCGCGAGCGCGACTCGGCGTTTTCCCCCAGCATCCCGGCGAGGTCGCCGGAGTATTTCAAAGCCCAAGCGTGGTCGCCGTCGGGCAGTTTTGGGGCGCAGGCCAGCGTCGCGTCAAGGATTTTTTTGCCCAAAAAAATGCGCCGCCAGTAGAAATTCTGCCAAGCCCGCAGCAGGGGCATCGGACCCTCCGGCAGTGCGGGCTGGGCGGTAAAAAACAGTGCAGCCGCCTCCATCGTGGGGAATTCTTCCAAAAGTCGGGCGATGGCACGGCCTTCGCGGTCGCTGTCGGCGGCATCGCCCAGTGCTTGCAGCCAGGGGGCGAGGCGGCTGAACAGGGCGCCGGCTTCGAAGCCGGGCTCACAACTCATACTCAGGTCGCGGGCAAAACGAGCCAATGGCGGGCTGATTTTCAATCGGTTATCGGGCTGCCGGTGCAGGATGCGGTGGAGCAGGAGTTGGTCGCGGCCTTCGCGGAGGTTGAGTTTTGGATATTTTGAAGGGAGTAAAAAGCGAAGGAGTTTTTCTTTCCAAGTCGGCTTCCTGTTCAAAAGCCACTCAAAATAGTCGAGCGGCAAGCCAGCGGGGAAAAAAGCCGCCAAGCCCCAGAGCAGCCGGGCGGGCTGCGACAGGCGAGTAAACGAGAGGCGCATGGAGTGTTGGAGGCTGTCGAGTCGCTGGTCGGGGGCCGCGCCGGGGCGTTGGGCGGCGGCAGCGCCTTCGGTGTGCCAGCGGCGCATCACGGCGGGCAGGGTGCCTTCGTAGCGGCCCAGCGCGGCCACCAGCACGACGGCAAGGGGCAGGCAACCCAGGTCGTCGCACACGAATTTTTCGAGTTCAGGCGCGTCGGGCGGTATGGGCTGGGCGCCGCTTTCGGCCCAAATTTCCCGAAAAAGGTCGACGGCGGCGGGCGCGGGCAAGGTGTGCAGGTCGAAGGTTTTGCCCCAGCCGGGCACTTCGTAGCGGCTGGAGGCGAGCAGGCGCAGACCGGGTTTTTGGGAAATGTGGCGCAGGTGCTGGGCCAAGCGCGGCACCTCGCTGAGGCTTTCGAGGTTGTCGAGGTAGTAGATGCCTTCAGGCAGGGCGGCCAGCAGTTCGGCCTCGCTGCGCAGGTTGTCCAAGCCGATGGCGGCGGCCATGCGCTGCCACAGGTCACTGAGCGTGGTGGCGGCTTCGAGGCTCACAAACCAGGCTTTTTTGTGCGGATGGGTGCGCAGGTAGCGGCGCAGGGCGGCTTTGCAGAGTTCGGTTTTACCCACGCCGCCTTCGGCCAGCACGAGCAGGTGGACGACCTGCACGTCGGTTTGGCTGTGGTCGAGCAGGTCGTGGAGGGCTTCGATTTCCGTTGCGCGGCCCAGCAGTGGCTTGCCAAGCAGTGGGTCGAGGATGGGGTCGTCGGGGCTGAGGATGAGGCGGTTGCCGGAGGAGTAGGTGTGGGCGGGCGCGTCATTCGTCAGTAGGTCATTCGTCATTGGGTCATTTTTACCCGCCAAAGCCTCCGGCGAAGGAGGGCGCGTCAGTACGTCATTCGCCAGAGCCGGCGCATTTCCCTCCTTCGGCAAGCCTACGGCGGGTGAAGGAGGAAAAATGTTTTGCACCGTCACCTGCACGGACGGCGGCGCAGCAGGTGGGGTGTCTGCGCCAATTTTTTTGCGGAAAAAATTTTCCACTTCCTCCCAGTAACCGACAATCCAGAGCAGGGCGGCGGGTATGGCCAGCAGCGACTCGGTGTCGTCTTTCAGCCATGCAGGGTGGGGCAGGTTGTCTGACCAGATGAGGACGAGCCAGATGCTGAAAGACCCGGCGAGGAGTTTGATGAGCAGGTGTATGGGCATAAGGTGTTGGTTGTTCGACGCGAAAGGTAAGTGGAAAACGCCATGTGGGGAAGCGTGTGCGCCCCGGTCGCCTACGACCTGCGCACGTTGCCTATTTTTGCCCCATGTCCACACCACCGCTCCCCCTCCTCCGCGCCTTCCTCCCCGCCCTGCCCGACCCGGTTTGGGCCGATTTCGCCCTCATCTGGCAGCCCTTCGAGGCTAAGCGCAAGGCGCTGCTCACCGCCGAGGGGCAGGTGGAGCGGCACCTGTACTTCGTACTGGAGGGCGTGCAACGCGCCTACGCGGTGGCCGCCGACGGGCGCGAGGCGACGCTGGTGTTCATGTACCCGCCTTCGTTTGCGGGCGTGGCGGACTCGTTTTTGTTGCAGCAGCCGTCGCGCTACTGCTTCGAGACGCTTACGCCGAGCGTGTTTTTGCGCACTACATTTCGGGAGTTGGACGAGGTGATGCTGCGTCACCACGCGCTGGAGCGGGCCGTGCGGGAGTTGGTCGGCCAAGCACTGGCAGGCGCGTTGACCCGGCAAATCGAGTTGCAATCCAGCACCGCCGAGCAGCGGTTTCGGGCGCTGATGGCCCGCAGCCCACACTTGTTG
>JAYSUY010000830.1:0-1268 GCA_043718855.1 Saprospiraceae bacterium
TCGCAGCGTAGCGGAGACATCTACACAAGCCGAGCCTCGTTCGGAAGCCTTGCCGATGGATACCGAGAAACTTGGGTTGTGTAGATGTCTCCGCTATGCTGCGACATGACAAGCCGAGGAGAACTACTTGTATTATTTTAACAAGTGCCTATGCTGAAATAAAACCCGTTATCTTTTTCAACAGCAACCAGTAATCAATAACCAGCAACCATTAAAAATGAAGCACACCCTTCTTTTTATGTCCCTCATCACCTTCCTCTTTGGCTGCGGCGGCAAAAAAACATCCGCAGACGCGTCCGCAAAAACCGAAGCATGGCCCCGCTTCCCAGCCACAGACAACCCCAGTGTTCAGGTGGAACCGGTGCGTTTGGAAGGTGATTTTGGGCTGAGGGCTTTTTTCATCGCGCCCGACAAGCAAAGCGTTTATGTACTGGGCGTACGAAATTCCCAGCATGGCAACCAGCGCGAAGGCGGCGAGCCGCGGCCCGGCCCGCCGGATCAGGTGAATTACCGACTCTACTGTCTGGACGCAATGGGCCAGGTAAAAAAGCAGGTGGACATGCTGCGCACCGATTGGATAGGTGGCGGCTCTTTTGGCCTGCTGGAAGGGCAACTGATGCTCCGCGTCGGCGACTGGCTGCTGGTGCTCGACCCCGTGAAACTGACTATTTTGGAAAAAATACCCGTCCACGAATCCATCTACATCCCCTGGAAACAAACCGTGCTGATGCCCGATGAGCATCGAGCCGACTACCAAAAAAAATTTGACGCGCTCTACGAGAAACCCGGTACCAAGTGGCTGTACTGGACGGCCAGTGGGGAGCATTGGGTTTTCGTGCAGGGCGCGGCGGGCAAGCGTTCTGCTTGGCCGCCCATGGACTACGAAGACGAGCTGCTGGCCGACTTGGAGAAGCGCTTCCCGCCGCTCCAAGTGAGCCTCAACCCGACTGCGTTCAGCCCCGACAGCACACAGGTTTCAGACGGCGCGGCGGCCATCCGGGAAGCAGAACTCCGCTCCGACGGTACCCAATTGGACTATCCGAACTACAGGAACCGCTCAGTATTGCAGTACGAAATGACCCTCGGCGATAAAAAAGCACGCTTTTCCACCACCGACAGAGACCAGCACAGCCTCCGGGTTGGGTACTCGGACAACATGATGCTGACGACAGCAGACGGGGCGGTTTGGGTGAGTTTCGAGGGGGTGATTTATCGGGTGAAATAAGCAACCCCACCCCCGACCCCTCTCCGCCGAGGCGGAAGGGGAG
>JAYSUY010000084.1:0-6473 GCA_043718855.1 Saprospiraceae bacterium
CGACAAGTACAAGTACAAAAACAAATTTTGCTTCGCCGCCCAATCCGCTGCCGTGCTGATGAACGCCCTGCGCAAGCAGCGCGACGCTTTCGGCCTCACCCTTTTTGACGACGAAGTGCGCCTCAGTACCCACGCCAAAAGCAGCACCGTACACTACCGAATGCTGCTCGCCAACCTGACGCAGCGCATCGAAAACCCCGAACTCAACCACAAAACCGACCTCGCTGCCAGCCTCCACCAAGTGGCCGACTCTATCCACCGCCGCTCTCTGGTGGTCATCTTCACCGATGTGATGGAGCAGCCCGACAAGGCAGAGGAAGTATTTGCCGCCTTGCAGCACCTGCGCCACGCCAAGCACGAGGTCATCCTGTTCCACGTCATGGACAAAAGCAAGGAGTTAGATTTTGAGTTTGAGAACCGCCCCTACGTCTTCGTGGACATGGAAAGCGGCGAAGAAGTGAAACTCCAGCCCAACCAGGTCAAAGAGTTTTACACCAAACAGGTAGGCGCTTTCACGGAGCAACTGAAGCTCCGCTGCTTGCAGTATAAAATTGACTTTGTGGAAGCCGACATTAACCGGGGCTTCGCGCCTATCCTGCAAACCTGGATGGCGAAGCGGGCCAGAATGGGGTAAGTGGGTCTCAGGAACGTGACAACGAAATGACCTCAATGACGCAGTGACGATCCATAACGAGAATGACGGTTTTTCTACCTTTGCCCCGCAATTCATCATTTTTACCCGCCGTAGCCTCTAGCGAAGGAGGGCATCACTCATCATTACATTTCTATCGAATGAGCAAAATTACCGTCGTAGGAGCTGGCAACGTAGGAGCCACCTGCGCAAACGTATTGGCACACGCAGATGCCGTGAACGAAGTCGTACTGATTGATATTCAGGGCAATATGGCCAAAGGCAAAGCCCTCGACATCTGGCAGCAAGCCCCGATTGATGGCTACTCTACCCGCGTTGTGGGCGGCGACGACTACACCCTGACGGCTGGCTCCGACATCGTGATCATCACCGCTGGCATACCGCGCAAACCGGGCATGAGCCGCGACGACCTGATCAGCACCAACGCAAAAATCGTGGTGTCCGTCACCAAAAGCATCCTGCAGCACACCAAAAACCCCATCATCATCGTCGTCAGCAACCCGCTCGATGTGATGACCTATGCGTGCTGGAAAGCCTCCGGCCTCAGCGACAAGCGCGTGATTGGCATGGCTGGTGTGCTCGACACGGCCCGCTACCGCGCCTTCTTGGCCGAAGAACTCGACGTATCGCCCAAAGACATTCAAGCCATGCTCATGGGCGGTCACGGCGACACGATGGTGCCGCTGCCCCGCTACACCACCGTGAGCGGTATTCCAGTGACGGAAATGATCAAAAAAGAAAAACTTGACGCGATCATCGAGCGCACCAAATTTGGTGGCGGCGAACTCGTCAACCTGATGGGCACCTCCGCTTGGTACGCGCCCGGCGCAGCCGCAGCCCAGATGGCAATCTCCATTTTGAAAGACGAAAAGCGCATCTATCCATGCTGTGTACGCCTCAGTGGGCAGTACAAATTACGCGACATCTTCATCGGCACACCCGTCAAACTCGGCAAAAAAGGAGTGACGGAAATCATCAAACTGCGCCTGAAAAAAGACGAGCAAGCACTGCTGGACAGCTCGGCAGCATCCGTGAAAGAAGTCGCCGACGCACTAGACGCGATGAACCTGATTTGAGTTTGATGAGGGTTGATGAGGGTTGATCAAGTTGATTATCAAGCCTCATCAACCCTCATCAACCTCATCAACCCTTTTTTATGACCGAGCCTTCTATACAACTTGTCCCTGGCATCTGGAACCACATGACCACAGCGAACGGCAACGAATCGTTGGCTCAGATAGCTGACAAAAAGCCAGTTTTGCTGGTTTTTTTGCGTTTTTTTGGGTGTTCATTCTGCCGTGAGGCCATCTCAGACATTGCCCAGCGGCGACAAAAACTTGAGGCGCAAGGCTTCCGTATCGTGTTCGTACACATGTCAGCAGATGCTGGAGTAGCAGAGAAATTTTTCAAAAAATACAAGGTCTTCCCAATTGACCACATCTGCGACCCAGATAAAATTTACTACCAAGCCTTTGGATTGAAACGCGGTACTCCGCAGCAGATATTCGGCCTGATGAACTGGATACGCGGCTTCCAAGCCGCTGTGTTGGAAGGTCACGGTACGGCTTACGCGAGTGAAGAACTGGGCGACGGGTTCCAAATGCCTGGTGTGTTCGTGCTGCACCGAGGTGAAATACACAAGTCATTCGTACACCAACACCCCTATGACCGGCCTGACTATGAGGCCATTTGTCAGTTGTGAGGCGGCTCGCTGTTAGCCGTTGGCCATTGGCTAACGGCCAATCGCCGCCAGCCAATGGCCCTGATTTTTACCCCCCCCGCTGCCCGGAAGCATCACTGCTCGCCGGGCAGTTTTTTTGTGCATGGTTATCTTCGCCAAGATGACATTAACAATCTTAGGATACTCGAAAATTAAATTCACCCAATCTCGGATGTTTGAAATATGAGTTCTTTATTTGCAGCAGAATAAAATTTGTACACCAAAGCAAAAGTCTCCATGAAATTCAATCACCGAATCATCAGGCATATTCTTCTTACCATCTACTGCGGTATCTTGGCTGTTGCAGTATCGAGATGTGGCTCCGAACCGACGGCTTTGGAATCGCAAATCCAAACGTTTCTGCAAGACAATCATGGCATTTCTTGCCCCGAACGCGCCGACTTGGTGCAACTAATCAATAGCAAGTCCAACTGGGCCAAATTCTACAGCAAATCTGAGGCATTGGACAAATTGATCAGGCAGGTGGGCGCAGGTATGAGCGGTGTGGCACAAGACTTCACGATCTGTTCTGGCAGTGATAGCAGCGAGCAGTCGAGCGCTTTTGACTTTTACATCGAAAACTCTCTGAGCATGAACGGCTACTTCAAGGGCAATCGGGAGTTTAAGGACGCGATGCTCAACCTCTTGGCCCGCATCAACGGCAGGAGCGACCAACTGGGTCTCTACTTCATCAACAGCAAAATACACAAGATACCCGAGTCGCTCACCCGATTCTTCGAGGTGCTGGAACCCGCTTATGCCAATCAGCCAAAGTTTGGCGATGGGCGCACTTCAGAACTCAACAAAACCATTGACTTGGCTGCCTCAGAGTGGCTCAAAGACCCCGAGAAGATTTCCTTCGTGGTGTCTGACTACATTTACTCCATCAGAAGCCCCAACGTCGCGGAAGAACTGACTGACCACAAGTACTACACCACCGTGGCGATGCAAAAACTCACGAAACGAGAAGACTTCGCGCTGATGATCCTCCAGTTCCAGTCTTCTTTCGACGGCAAGTTCTACGACTGCAAGAACCAACCGCACACCATAACCCCAACCCCCAACAACAGCGAGATGCGCCCATTCTATGTTTGGGTATTTGGCAAAAGTGACCAGCTCTCTCGCTTCATGCGCGAGTACCGGGTGACGGAGCTCAAAGGGTTCAAGCATTTCCTGCTGTTCCAGCGCCCGTTCAAGACTGCGCCGTTTTACAGCATCTTGCCGCGCACCTTGAGCAAAGGCACCTTCAAAGCAGAGCGGACAGGCGAGCGCTTTACGGGCTTGAGCGACATAAAGCCGCCCAATCGCGACAGCATGGTGCAGTGGGCCGTGGGCGTTGACCTCGGCAGCCTCTCTTTGGATGCCGACTATGTGACCACACCCCAACACTACTTCGTGGAAGCGCCCGAAGGGGGCGAGTTTGCAGTATCGGCGGTTTATCCCGCCACCAAAATAGAGGCCAACGATATGCGGTACAAAGGCGAGGCTACCCATGTACTGGTGCTGACCGGGAAAAACATCCCCAAAGGTGCACAAGAGATTCAGATCAAACTGCGCCAACAGATACCCGGCTGGGTGGCCGAGAGCTCTACCCAAGACGACAGCGAAGCAGCAAACCGCCAGAACAGAACCTTTGGGCTTCTGCCCCTCGTAGAAGGGGTGAAAGAAGCCTTTGAACTGACACCCCAGAGCACCTATTTTTCCTTACCTGTCCAAATCAAGCGCTGACTATGACTGATTTCGCCAACCTCTTGTTCGAGATTTTCGGCCGTTCGCCCAATGCAATCTATATGCTAGAGGACTATGTCCACAAGCCGGCTTTTTTCCTTTTGCTGTTCCTCAATCTTGCGGCCGCCTTTGTTTTTTACTTCCTGATGGCCCCCAACCGCTCGGCATTTAACCAGCGCAAACACTGGGCGGGCGCGATGCTGTGCAGCGCAGGTATCACTACCCTGATAGTTTGGAGGTTCGCCCAGAGCACAATCGAGGGCGAGGGTACGGTGGGCTTGGGCCTCTCCGACTTCATTGAGTTCCTGATGGCGGCCTTCATGTGGAGCATGGTCATGTTCTTTTTCTGGTCGCTGGCGCTCAAGCGGTTCAACCCCTCCAAGCAGCACCTGCCCACTTCCCGTTTCTGAATCTGTACACCCAGTTTTTTCTGCAAAACTTCATGGCAAACGATAAAAACGCAGTGCAAACGCCGAGGCTCTTTCTCTTCGGCATCGGAGGCACCGGATCACGGGTGCTCAAATCCCTGGCTTTCCTCTTGGCTTCTGGCGTAGAGGCCCAGGTAGGCACCATCGTCCCCATCATCATCGACCCCGACACGGCCAACGGCGACATGGAGCGCACCTTGCAGATACTCGACCTGTATCGCAGCATCCGAAAAAAGGTACACCGAACTAAGGCCGAAGGAGGCCAGTTTTTCCAGACCGATATCCAAACTCTAGCTGGTGTGTATGGCGACGGTGGAGAGGTGCGAGACTCTTTCCGCTTCGACATCAGCGGCACCCGCGATGGAGTGTTCCGAAAATTCATTGATTACCCCAACTTGGAGGAGGCCGACCGGGCATTGGTCAACCTGCTTTTTTCGGAAAAAAACTTGGACAGTGAACTGAGCGTGGGCTTCAAGGGCAACCCGCACATGGGCAGCGTGGTACTCAACCAATTCAAAGACTCTATAGAATTCCGCGCTTTTGCCTCCAAAATAGGCCCCAACGACCGCATTTTTATCGTGTCGTCCATTTTTGGCGGCACTGGAGCAGCCGGGTTCCCGCTCTTGGTTAAGAACATCCGGGACGCAGCAAAAGAAGACCTACCCAATGCCGACCGGCTGAGCAAAACGCCCATCGGTGCCATCACCGTGCAGCCCTATTTCGGTGTCGCGCCCGACCGGAGCATCGAGATCAACAAGAACACTTTTATCGGAAAAACAAAGGCCGCTCTGGCTTACTACTCCTCAAAAATGAACGGGGTGAACGCCCTGTACTACATCGGCGACAACACCTACACCCGCGACCAAAAAGCCGCCGAAGGCCGCCGCGACCAAGAGAACGATGCCCATGTGCTGGAGATGTTCTCGGCCCTGGCAGTGCTGCACTTCCTCACACTCGACAGCAACCAACTGCGCGTACCGAACGGCAAGCCCCAGCAGCAGTTTTTTTACGAGTACGGCACCTACGGCAACCCGATGGTACTCAACTTGCGCAACCTCGGCCCGCAGAGCCGAAAGACGATCAACCGCCCCCTCACCCAGTTTGCCTTCACGGTCAATTTTTGGAACCAGCAGTTTCAGACCGCCATACAGCAACAAAAGCCCTGGACCAAAGAGCGGAGGGTCAAATTCAACAGCGAGTTTACCGGCTCCTCGTTCTACTACGACGACATCAGCCGCTTCACTGCCCGTTTTTCGGAGTGGATAAAAGAAATGGCTCGCACCGAGCGTGCTTTCGACCCTTACCACCTGGACACCTCCCAGCCCCAGTATTTGGTAAAAGAATACGACCCTGCGCCTACCCGAAACCTCTTGGGCATGGCCGGCAGGGCATTGGACTACGATGCCTTCAACGCGATGCTTGATGCAGCTTCGCTGCACGGCGACAATTTAGAGTCACCCCAAAAATTCCTCGCCATGTTCCACGAAGCCACTGCCGAACTCATCCGAAAGCACTACGGCAAAAACGCCGACTTTGCCTGACCCGCTCATCAACCCCTATCAACCTCATCACAACCTTCATCAACCTCATCAACCCTCATCAACCACCACCACCACCGCAACCATGAATGAGCAACAGTCATCTCCCTACGTTTACCGGCTTTTTGAAGGCACCAAGAGCGGCCTGGACTGGCACGACCGGGGCAAAACGGGCTACGAGCCGGGCGAGATCGCGCAGATAAAAGACCCCGCCAGCATCAGCAGCAAAGAAGTCACCTCCATCCCCTCCCCTTGGGCGCGGCTCCACCTGTTCGAGAACGCCTTCCGGGAAGTGACCGCCCAAGCCCAGCAGGCCCACCGCAGGGCCGAGGCCAGCCTTTCTTCCGACTCCAACTACCACCTGCTCGTGTCGGACGCGCTGGACGTGGCGCAGTGTTTTTTCAACT
>JAYSUY010000831.1:0-3477 GCA_043718855.1 Saprospiraceae bacterium
ACCTGTTGCAGCGTCGGCGTTTTACCCAAAGCCTTCCAAGCGGCGTTGGCGCTGCCGCTGCGGAGTTTGTCGATGGTGAGGCCCGTCACAGCGTGGTCGGCGGTGAGGTCCTTGCGTTGGCTGGGTTTGAGTGCTTTCCAAGCGGCTTTTGACTCGGCTTGGAGTTGCATGGCGAGGGGGTAGTTTTTGTTCGGGTTCTCGATGTTGGCCAGCGCGGCAGCCATGCCGTAGAGTGCAACGGAGCGCATTTCTTCATCGCTCGTATCCACCGCGAAGGCCTCGATAGCGGCATCCCATTTTCCCTTGTCCAAGGCCTTGAAGCCTTTTTTGGTCTGGGAAAAAGCGGGCAGTGCGAAGCACAGCAAGAGAATAAAAGTGAGGAGTGGAAGCCTGCCTTCGTCCGCTTTTAGCGGACTTTGGCGGGTAAAGTTAGATGCCAATGACATAGGAGGGAACAATTGGAAACGGTGAGAAAATGGTTTTGCAAACGAGGATTATAGCGTCGGTATTTGATCTTGCAAAGTTGAGGAGAATTGCGCTTTTGTGGCGCTGATTTGCCCCGTTTTTAATCAGTGCTGTTTGCACCCGCGCCATCTGTGTCCTGAACTCTACAGGATGGAACACAAATAGCGCAGATGCAAACAGCACAAAATCAAGCAATTAACCCTAAAAACCAACCGATTGCCAACCCGTTGCCCACCTATCACCAAATTACTGCACCACGAACGCCACTGTCGCCTTGCCCGTAGGCGTTTCCAGCGTAGCAAAAAACAGCCCCTTCGCCTTTAGGTCGCGGGTCGCCAGCGGGTAGGTGTTTTCGCCTTTTTCAAAATCCGTAGCGAGCAAGTAGACCTCCTGACCCAGCGCGTTGGTGATGCGCAGGGTGCCTTGCCCGGCTTCGGGCAGGGTGAAGCGGAAGGTGACTTGATCGGTGGCCGGGTTGGGCGAGGCAGAGTAGTTGTCGACCAAAAATCGGTGCTTGTCCGCCAGTGTCGCAGCCGGTGGCAGGGTGCGCGGGAATACCCCATCGTGCGGGACAATGATGACTTTCAGACTGCGCAAATCCACGCCGTCCGCTTCAAAATCGCTGATGATCAACTGCTCATCTGGTTTCATCTGATGCTTCACCACAGCCGCAAAGTCGGCAGGTACTAAGCCGTTTTTGACATCATAGCGGGCTTTTAAGTCCTTGTATTCCAGCGCGAAACGCGGATTGGTGAGTTGCTCGTCCATGCGCCAGAGGTGCGGGGTCTGGTCGAACATTTTGAGCAGATCGGGCAGACCCAATTCGTAGTGAAAAATGCCCATCGGCGAATCAGTGGGCAGCAGCGCCCCGTCTTTCGTGGTCTGGCTGAACCCGTAAAAATTACCCACCGTGCGGGACAGTTTGCCCCACTCGAAGGAAAAAGCCTTGCGGAACGGGCGGCCCAGCGGCAGGTTGGGGTCATCGTCGGCCACGATTTGCAGCACGGCCCATTCCCCCATCATGTCTATTTCCGTTTCAGGCGTGGTGGTCGCGTCTTTTAGTTTGACGGCTGTCTTGAAGTAGACCTTTGTCCCTGGTTTCAACGCATCCATGTGCTGGGCAAGTTGGCCCATATTGGTTTTGGCGGAGCCTACGCGGTCAGCCAGATCGTACACGACATTGATCTCAACCGGGTCACCTTTGGCAGGGAGTACAAAAATCGCTCGCTTCATTTCCGCCAGCGTATCCATCGGGTAGACCCCAAAAATGGGCGACTGCTTCACCAAAGCCCAGAATTCGCTTTCGGTAATAAAATCGTGTGTCGAAGCATAGTCCCACATAGCCACTCCCCAACTTTTGTGTTCCGGCTTCGTAGCACTCATCCAGATGCCGCCCGTGGAGTTGTTGTAAATCAGCCTCCGACTGGGGCCGTTGTAGCCATCGCTGCTGGGTTCGATAGCAATTTCGATGGCCGCTTTTTTGCCGTTGGGCAAGGTTAGTTCACTGATGCGTACCACCTCGCCAGCCAGCACGGCGTAGGCAAAATCGTTCACGGTTCGAAGCGTAGTCGCGTAAGCATCGGGACTGCCGTAGTCGCTGCGCACGTTGAAGTTGTGCAGCCGCATCTGGCACGACGACATCATGGTGCGCAGGCCGCCGTCCCACAGGCGTGGCTCGCGCTGCACGGATTCGCGGAAAATGGCAGGAGCGACAGCCACTTGACCAGAGTAGGTACCAGTGGTCGGCTCGTAAAAAATTGGGCACTGGAACTGTCCCCAGTAAAAAATGTACGGCGTAGGCTCTGGCTCAGCGGGCGGTACGGGGGTCTCGGTTTTTTCGGCAGCGATGGTGATTTCGCTGAGCGTAGCGGCGTAGTTCGCCACCGATTCAAGGGCCGCGCGGAGCGGCGCAGCGGCGGGCAAAGTCTCCACCAAGCGGAAGGAGAAGAGCAGCATCAGCCCGGCAGCGAGCGGCAGGGCGAGGGCGAATTTGAGACGCCTCAGGGGGCGCGATGGGCGTTTGGCAAGCATAATCAATCGTTGTTTGATCAGTGAATGAAACGTATTGACAAGGCCGGCACCAGACGGGGCCCTCGTCCCGGCAGCGGCTTGTTGTACCAAAAGAGTGGCGTAGGCGCGGCGCTGGCGGGTGTGCCGCACCACATAGTCGTCCGCGATGTACTCATGCACCGCGCACAGGCTGCGGCGGAAGGTGTGCATCAGCGGGTTGAACCATTGCAGCACCACCATCAACTCCATCAACAGCACATCAAGGCTGTGCCGCTGGCGCACGTGTACCAGTTCGTGTTCGAGCAGCAACTGCTGGCTTTCAGAAAGTTGCGCGTTTTTGCTCCAAAAAATATAACCAAAAAAAGAAGCCAGCGGCACCTCCTCCACCTCCGATGTAGCGAACGTAACCGCTCCCTGTCGCTCCCTGCGGCATCGCTTCAGCAGCCACAGCAGTCGCCCAAATCGCAGTACCAGCAGCAGCAGCAGCACCGCTGCGCCCAGCCCGTAGGTCCACCACAGCACATCGGCCAGCGACACCGACCAGCCCTCGGCCACCGGCTGCGACCAGTCGTAGCGGTGCAGAGCGACAGGGCTGGATTGGGCCTGCTCGACGAGCGTAGGCAGCACGGCGGGCTGTGTTGCCTGTACGACGGAAAGTTTTTCCGCCTCCATCAGCTGCGCTGGTGTGGCGGAAAGTTTTTCCGTGGTCATCTGCGCGGAAAAACTTTCCGCGCTACGGCTACGGTCGAGCCGGATGTTGAGCGCAGGCAGCAGCATCGCCAGCAGCGGCGCAGCGAGCAGGTAGGCCCGCGACCACTGAAAAAACGTCTCCCGCCGCAGCGCGAAGTGATAGAAGCCGTAGAAGCAGGCGAGGCAAAGTGCCGATTCGAGGAGGTAGGCAGCCATGAGTGGTGATTGGTGAAGTGGTGATTGGTAGAGTGGTCAGCAATCATCGGTATTCATCGATTCATCGGTATTGGAGGTTCGACTTGAAGTCGAACC
>JAYSUY010000832.1:0-3477 GCA_043718855.1 Saprospiraceae bacterium
CTTTTTCTATACACTACATTCAAAATCAATCCCCAAACCTACCGCACAAATAGCAACTCCCGGTACTTCACTAACGGCCAGTACTGGTCGTCCACGATGGCTTCCAATTCGTCCACTGCCACGCGGATGTTCTCCATTTGCGGGAGTACTTTGTGGCAAAGCACATCAGCCTCGTCGCGTACATCATCCGTGGCGTGGGCTTTATCGAGGGCTTTGTGCAGTTTTTCCAAGCCCTCCCGGATGGCGCTCGTGCTTTTCACCACCTGTTTTAGCGAGTCTTTTTGGTAGCCGATAGAGTCGTCCATGTCGATGGCCTTCATCGCGGCGATGTTGGTGGCCAATTCGGTTTGGTAGCGGATCACAGCAGGCATCACCATCGAATTGACGAGTTCTTCGAGCGAGCGAGCCTCGATGTTGACTTTCGTGCAGTAGTTGTGCAGTTGCACTGCGTGGTAGGCTTCCAATTCCACCTTGTTCATCACGCCCGCTTTGCCGTAGAGTTCCTGCGCGATTTTTCCGCCCAGTACATCCAGCGCCTCCGGCGTGGTAGCAAAGTTGTTGAGGCCGCGCTTGGCCGCCTCTTCTTTCCACTCATCAGAGTAGTTGTTACCCTCGAAACAGATGGACTTCGATTTGCGGATATAGGCTTTCAGCACCGTCAGGATGGCCTCGTCTTTTTCGGTGCCTTTGGCCGTCAATTTGTCCACTTCTAATTTAAAATCAGCGAGTTGCAAACCCATCATGGCATTCATCACGGCCATTGGGCCAGCGCAGTTTTGGCTGCTGCCCACAGCACGAATCTCAAATTTATTGCCAGTAAAGGCAAACGGCGAGGTGCGGTTGCGGTCAGTGTTGTCACGCTCTAAGTTGGGCAGTTTGCTGATCAGGTCGAGTGCGCGTTGCACCTCTTGGCCGTCAGAGTTTTTGCTTTTGGCGATCTGGTCGAGCAGTTTGGTCATGGCCTCCCCGATGAACACCGAGATGATGGCCGGGGGCGCTTCGTTGGCACCGAGGCGGTGGTCGTTGCCCGCGTGAGCGATGCTGGCCCGCAGCACGTCGGCGTACTTGTGTACAGCGGCGATGGTGTTGACGAAAAAAGTGAGGAAGCGCAGGTTGGTGCCTGGGTTTTTACCCGGCGACAGCAGGTTTACACCTGTGTTGGTGCTCATGCTCCAGTTGTTGTGCTTGCCAGAGCCGTTGACACCCGCGAAGGGTTTTTCGTGGAACAGCACCCGAAGTTTATGGCGGCGAGCGACGCGCTCCATCACATCCATCAGCAGTTGGTTGTGGTCCACGGCCACGTTGATTTCTTCAAAAATTGGGGCCACCTCGTACTGCGCCGGGGCCACCTCGTTGTGGCGGGTGCGCACTGGGATGCCAAGTTTGTGGCTCTCCGTTTCCAGATCGCGCATGAAGGCATACACGCGCTCCGGGATGGAGCCAAAGTAGTGATCCTCAAGTTGTTGGTTCTTAGCGGCCGGGCGGCCCAGCAGGGTGCGGCCAGTCATCAGCAGGTCGGGGCGAGCCGTGAAAAGTGCCTCGTCTACCACAAAATACTCCTGCTCCCAGCCAAGTGTGGCGATGATTTTCGTCACATTGGCATCAAAAAATTGCGCCACCGAGACAGCCGATTTGTCCAAAAACGACTGAGAGCGGAGCAGCGGCAGTTTGTAGTCCTGCGCTTCGCCGCCGTAAGTCACGAAGATGGTAGGGATGCAGAGCGTTTTGCCATCGCCGACCTCCATGATGAAGGCTGGGCTGCTGGGGTCCCACACCGTGTAGCCGCGTGCCTCGAAAGTGCTGCGCATACCGCCGGAGGGAAACGAAGAGCCGTCAGGCTCCTGCTGCACAAGTGCCGAACCCGTGAATTCCTCGATCACGCGCCCATCGTGTGTGAGGGTGAAAAACGAGTCGTGCTTCTCGGCGGTCTTGCCCGTCAGGGGCTGAAACCAGTGCGCGAAGTGGGTGCAACCGCGCCCCTCCGACCATGCTTTCATGCCGCTGGCGATCACATCGGCGATCTCGCGGTTGAGTTTTTGGCCGCTCTGCACAGCCGCTTTTACGGTCAGGTAGGCGTTTTCGGGCAAATATTTTTTCATGGCCTCGTCGCCGAACACATTTTCGGCAAAATAGGAGGCGATGGTTTCCGCCGGGCCTTCGGTAAAATCTACCGGGAACGGCTCCATGCGGTTTTCCAAAGATTGGAGCGCGTTGAAACGAGCGTGGGACATATTTCTAAATGATGAACGATGAATGATAAAGGGTGAATTGCGTGGCCCACACAGTCGGCTACGCGTAGGGTGTGCTGGGCTATGGGTTTTTTGGAAAAAGAAACTGAAGGCTGAATCCGGTCAGGGACTGGGGCGTTTTCTCTATTTGCCGGGCGGGGCCGACATTCCTATTGGTGATTAGCAGCCCGCTTGCACGTCCGCCTACGCCGAGGCTTTGGCGGGTAAAGCGGGTGAAACAGGAACAATGCGCAAGCGGCATCTTGTGAGAGGAAACACGTTGGATGATGGGGCAAAATTAACCCAAAATTCAAGAGAATAAAATTTGGGCTGAGGTTTAGCGGCAGTTAACAAGGCGCTGAAACAATGTTGAAGAATGACATTTCAGTGGTTTAGCAAAATATTCTTTGTAAGAACAAATATTGTACGATTAATTATGCCGAAAGGATCAATTTTTGCTAACAAAAGGTGGGTGTTGTTGGAAGCCAAAAGATACAAATGTTAAATTTTCACCTCCTCTCAAAAAAAGGCTTTGCTGCTTCGAGTGTGGCGGTTACATTTGCCCTGTTGTTCGCGAGCAACCCAAAAAATCCTTCTATTTATTCCCGTTTTTCCTGACTGTGTTGATTTTTACCTGAATGTATACACGTTCAGGGTGTTACATCATTTCATTCACCCACCTTTTTCCATTTTTGCCATGAAAAAAGTATCTAAGCTGCCGCTGCCGCTGCCGCTGCCGCTTGCCGCCACTATGTCCTGCACGGACTGATGCTGCTGTTGCTGTTGCTCCTGAGTGCCTTCGCTGAGGCACAGCCCACCTTCACTGCCAAGTTCTTGCCCAAGGAAAGCACTCGGACTTTCGACTACGGCACAAACAAAGACTCGGTATTCCATCTGCCGCTGGCCGAAATGCTCGGCTTTTTTGGCAAAGCATCGGGAGAGGTAAACTTCAATTTGCAGATCGGCAAGCGGCTATTTCCCCTCAAACTGACCAAAGTAAGTGATGCCGAACAGTCGAATGGCCGAGTCGTACTCCAAAAGATGAATGCACGGGGCATCAAAATGTCGAACTTGATTGTCACGTCTGAGTATCTTATGGGGTTTTTCAGTACAAAGAGTGCATTTTACAGTATTGACGCTGCTCTTTCTGAAAGGAAAGCAATCCCCGGACTTTATACGCTTACCCACAGTCCGCGCTCCATACCCAATACGAAAAATGGAGAAAAACGAAATGCTGAGAATTCGGCCC
>JAYSUY010000833.1:0-9828 GCA_043718855.1 Saprospiraceae bacterium
ACGGCGGCTTGTTTTCAAAAGCAGCGGACTGCTTACTGCACCGTACTGCTTACTGCACCGTACACATGTCCTCGAAGTTGAAGCCGGAGCCGCCCCAGAAAGAGGCAGGTGCTATCGGCCCCCATGCGAACTTGTCCAAGCTGGCAAAGGCTGGCTTGCGGTTGATGAGGCCAGAGCCGAGGAAGGAGAAGTAGCCCCAGCCCAAGTTGGCCCCAGCGAAATCAGCGGCGGGGGTCATGCCCGTGACCGAGGGGTTAGCCAGCGTGGCTGGGTCCCAAGTGAATATCTTGACGTTGCCTACCGCGTCGCCAGCGACGATGAAGATTTGGAAGGTCACTGGGCCTTTGCCCCAGGTGAGGCCGCTCGTGACCAAAGGCGCGCCCACTCCAGAGAAGGGCGGGAAGGTCGTCGTCGTGTTCCATGCGCCAGCGTTATAGTTGATGCGCACCGGGTTGTTGCTGTTGTCCTTCAAGCCGTAGATGCCGAGCGGCGCCACGTCGCGGAAGCAGATGTCCGAGATCGGCGCTGCGTAGCCGGGGTTGAAGACCGCCAGCACTGCGCCCGTGTTCGGGTCAATTCTCAGCAAGCGGTACTGAAAGGGGGGCGCGCTGTTGGTGCCAGTGGTCACAAAGTAGCTGCCACCAACGGTGCAGATGCCTTTCAGGTCTTTGATGATGCCTCCCGAAACGACATTGACCGAGCTGATCACTGCACCGGCGGAGTTCATCCTGACGACCCTGCTGGGCACGCCAGCCGTCCACACCGTGACCCCGTAGACATCGGGCGCGCGGTCGGTCACAGCGGTGGTTTGCAGCAGGTCATTGGGGGCGATGGTGGGGTTCTGGTCTTTTTGGCAGCCAGAAAGGCTGTAGAGGAAGAAGGCGGCAAGCAGGAGCTTGCAAAAAGAGTTGTTTTGCATACTGCGTGATAAATTAATGAGTAAGGTGAATGGTTTGAAGCACTTAGGTAAATGCCGGGGGCAAACATAGCCATAATCCAAAATTCGAAAACTTTTTTATTTTTTCCCGAAAAGCCCTCTTTTGAACATTCGGCAGCGCTCGCTCCCTGCGAGTGCTGCGGGCGCGGTAGTTTTGTGGAGAATAAAATCAGTCATTATGAGGCTGTGATGCCGCAACACGTTCAGATTTAAAACACGCCATGAAGCAAAAAAACATCAAGGCATTCTCGGACTACAAGCAAGAAGCCCACCACTGGATCACGCTTGCAGGTGGTGAATACTACCCAGACATTTTGCAGGACGCTTGCCGCTTGTACGGGCCGGTGTTGATCTTGTTTGGGCAGATTTTGAAATCATCAGAGAGCGCTGTCCGCTTGTTTTTGCAAATCTCAGAGATACCTCACGGGTGGATGCGCATCCAATTGGCGCGGGTTTTTAGAAAGTACGTCAGCCCTGAAACACCTGTTGAGATGCTGAAAAAGAAGACCCAAGCCCAAGAGATTTGCGACCGCTTTGGAAAGGGTTTTCGCCCGATCAACCAAGTTCAAAAGGCGTTCGACAGCCGCCCGATACCGGACGAAGCGCTCTGCGCTCTTTTGTGGGAGTACAAAGACCGAGGGAAAAAGGGCTATGACCTCACGGAGCGTTTCTTTGAACTTTTCCGCCTCCACTTTCCCCCACTGACGCTGCTCGGCCCAGAGCGTGCAGGGCGCGACATCCCGATGAAAGAGATTTTCGAGGACTATCTGAACCCGACGCGACCGATTGATTTTGTGATCAAAGAGGGCGAGCGGATATTGGCAATCGGCTTGGCAAGGTATGACGGCGATAGGGGCGTGGCGCAAGAAGACGACCGAACGAGCGGCTACTCCAACTGTGCTGATGAGATTTTGAGCTACGCCCAAAAAAGGGGGCTGAATACCAAGATCGTCTTTCTCAACGACGGCCCCGGGCTGCTGCTCGGCTCTATGTGGAACGACTACGCCAAACTGGAAAAAAGTTGGAAAGGCAGGATCGTAGTGACAACACTTCGCATGGTGACAGAGCGGCTGACCACAGATTTTTTAACCTCAAAAACTTGAAACACAATGGCAGTAGGCATTTCAAAAACATTCTGGAACGGCCACATTCCGCAAAACGGCATGGCCCGCTCGACAGCCTTCTCACCCGTCTGGTCCAATTCTCCGGGGCATCTTAACCGCCTGTATTTTGGCGACAACTTGGCCGTGCTGGCTGATCTCGCCACCGATCCAAAAGTGAAAGGCAAAGTGACGCTGACCTATATTGACCCGCCTTACAGCACCAACAGCATTTTTCAAACCCGTGATCAGGAGAACGCCTACTCCGATCTCTTGACTGGCGAGGACTACCTTGCCTTTTTGGGCGAACGCCTTTCGCTCATCCGCGAACTACTGTCCGAAAATGGTTCTATCTATGTGCATCTGGACTGCAACATGGTATTTCACGCTAAAATCTTGATGGACGACATTTTTGGCACCTCCAATTTCAAGGGCATGATCACCCGCCAAAAATGCAAGCCGAAGAACTACACCCGCAAGACCTACGGCAATATCTCAGACTACATCCTTTTTTACTCCAAATCGGCAAGCCCCGTCTGGAACCGCTCCTACGATGAGTGGTCAGAGGAGAAAACTGTGAAAGAGTATTCGCTCTCGGAACCCACCAGCGGGCGACGGTACAAGAAAGTGCCCATCCACGCGCCGGGAGTACGAAATGGCGAAACAGGCAAGGAGTGGCGCGGAATGCTGCCCCCAGCAGGCAAGCATTGGCAATACACGCCCCAACGATTGGAGGAAATGGACATCAACGGCGAGATTTACTGGTCGGCCAACGGCAACCCCCGCCGCAAGGTGTATCTGGATCAGAGCGAGGGCATTCCCGTACAAGACATTTGGTTAGACTACATCGACACCAACAACCAGAACACTTTGGCTACGGGCTATCCGACCGAGAAAAATTTGGAGATGCTCAAGCGAATCATTCTTGCATCCTCCAATGAAGGCGACCTGGTGCTGGACTGTTTCGCCGGCTCCGGCTCTACGCTCGTAGCAGCATCAGGCTTGGGGCGACAATGGAACGGCGCAGACATCGGCGAGACCGCTATCCAAACCATCCTGACTCGATTCGCGCATGGCAGTTCAAAACTGGGCGATTTCGTTTCCCAAAATGGAAAACAAAACTCAGCGAGTCTCACACTTTTTGATACAGAACCGGTGAAATCACGCGCTTCCAATCAAAAACGAATCAATGACTTCTCCTTTTTTATGCCTGAGAATCAGGTATTTGAACAGGCTGAACTACTGACACAATTAGCGTAATCACCCCCATGCACATTCCGTTTTGGAAAAAATGGCTCTCCTACCTCACTCCGCTCACGCTGGAGGAGACAGGCTCGGACCAAAACCCCGAACTTACCGTCACCATCGACAAGGGTAGGCTACAACTCCTGAGCGGCAATGCCATCTACTCTTGGGACGACCTGTACCGGAATTTTGAAGTGGCATTCAAGGAGTTGCGATTAGAACAGTACGGATATCAGGATGTGCTGCTGCTCGGCCTCGGCCTCGGCAGCGTGCCTTACATTCTGGAAAAAAAACACCACCTCCGCTACCACTACACAGCGGTGGAATGGGACGAGACCATCGCCGAACTCGCCGCCCGCTACACGCTCTCGCGCTTGCAGAGTTCGGTAGAGATCGTCACTGCCGACGCAGAGGTGTTCGTGGAGGTGTGCGAAGAGACCTTCGACCTGCTGATTGTCGACATTTTTGAAGACGACTTGGTGCCGCCCCAGTTCGAGACCCTCGATTTCCTCGAAGCTTGCAACGACCTGCTGCGCCCCGGTGGATTGCTGCTGTTCAACCGCTTGCACGGCATTTATAAGGACAAAGTAGCGGCAGAGCGCTTCTATGAGCGCAGTTTCCAAGTGGCCTTCCCCGATGCGTGGTACATCGATACGCAGGGCAACTGGATCATGTGCTGGAAAAAGGGCGAGGCAGTAGTTGAACCCGGAACCTGATTTCAGGTATTTGGCAACTTTGGGCAAAACCCGACATCCCACACGACTTTTTCCGCTCCACGAAAAAATATCCAAGTTAAAGCCCCTACTTCGCACCGGGATATTTCGTTCACCTTACAAAACACAATCCCGATGAGAAAACACTTTGCCGCTACTTTGCTGTTTGCGCTTATTGTATGCACAGCGCATGGCCAAGACCCTATTTTTTCGCAGTTCTACGCAGCACCGCTGCAAATCAATCCTGGTTTTGCGGGCAGTGCGAACGCTCCGCGCTTCGGGGCCATTTACCGCAACCAGTGGACGGGGTTCAACAATGCCTACCGCACCTACGCCGTATTTTATGAGCAAAGCCTCGACCGGCTCAACAGTGGCATCGGCTTCCATGTGGAGGGCGACGACGCTGGCAACGGCATCTACAAAACCAACCGATTCTCCGCCGTGTACGCCTATCGGCTCAAGGTGGCCGATAAATTTGCCATCAAATTTGGCGCAGAGGCTGGTGTACACCAGACCAGCCTTGACTGGGATCAACTCATTTTTCCTGATCAGATCGACCCGCTCAACGGCATCACCATCAACACCGCTGAACTCCGGCCAGACCTCACCAACACCTCGCGGCTGGACATTTCGGCGGGCATGATGTTGCTCAGCGACCGTTGGTATATCGGCGGCGCACTCAAGCACCTCAACACGCCAAGCGATGGCGTACTGCTCACCAACGACAACGTGGCACGCGGCCTACCGCTCCGCTATACCCTGCACGGCGGTACCGAGATAGTCATCGTACCGGGCAATAAACGCCGCCAAGGCTCGTTTTTTTCGCCGAATTTCCTGTTCGTGTCGCAAGGCCCTTACCAACAATTGAACATCGGAGCCTATGCCAGTGCAGGGCCAGTTTTTGGTGGAGCATGGTTTCGGCACACTTTTGGAAATGCCGACGCTGCTATCCTCACAGCGGGTTTTCAAGAAGGCGTTGTTAAGATTGGCCTGAGTTACGACCTCACGGTTTCGCGGCTTTCCAACTTTGCTGGCGGCACCTACGAGATGTCGGTTAGGCTGATTTTCAAAGAAAAAAAGCGCATCGACATCAACGACTGTGTGAGGATGTTCCAATGATTCTCGTTAAATTTGGCAGAACCTGAATTGCGAAAGGTTTTGTTTGCCTACTTTTGCCACTCATTTTTCTTAAACCTGGATTTTTTAATACGATGAAGAAAGCACTCATTCACGGGTTAAACTTTGTCCTGCTGGTCTTCCTGATGTCCAGCTGCGGCGGTAAAAAAGAGCAATCATCCACAACTGGTTGGAACTACAACGATCAGAAATGGGGCGGCTTTGAAAAACTGGATTACGAAGGCCAGGTTACTGGGCCAAATTTGGTGCTCGTCGAAGGCGGCACTTTCACAATGGGTCTCACCGACCAAGATGTTACTTTTGAATGGAACAACGTGGCGCGTCGCGTCACCGTCTCTTCGTTCTATATGGACGAAACCGAAGTGTCAAACACCGACTACCGGGAATATCTCTTCTGGGTGGCCAATACTTTCGGAGAAACTTACCCCGAAGTATGGCGCCGCGCGCTTCCCGACACACTGGTGTGGCGCGAAGAGTTGGCTTTCAACGAGCCGCTCGTAGAGACCTACTTCCGTCACCCTTCCTATGATGATTACCCGGTGGTAGGTGTCAACTGGAACCAAGCCAACGAGTACGCTAAATGGCGGACTGACCGTGTGAACGAAATGATCCTGATCAAAAAGGGTGTCATCGAACTCACGCCTGACCAGAAAAACGAGAACAACTTCAACACCGAAGCCTATCTGGCCGGCCAGTACGAGCCAAGCGTTCGGAAAAACCTCAAAGATGTGCGTACTGGTGGTGAGCGTCGTGTTCGTTTTGAAGACGGTATCGTACTTCCAGAATACCGCCTCCCAACGGAGGCTGAGTGGGAATACGCTGCACTTTCGCTGTTGGGCAACCAAGCCACCAGCAAGGATGAACTCATCAGCGACCGTCGCATTTATCCTTGGAACGGCAACACGGTGCGTTACCAGAAGCGCAACAAGTACCAGGGCCAGATGCTTGCCAACTTCAAGCGTAGCGGTGGTGACTATGGTGGTATGGCAGGTGCACTTAACGACAAGGCTTTCACGCCTTCGCCTGTGCTGGCCAACTGGCCCAACGACTACGGCTTGTACAACATGGCTGGCAACGTGAACGAGTGGACTGCTGACCTCTTCCGCCCGATGACGGCTCAGGATTTGGAGGACACGGAGAACCACGAACTCAACCCTTTCCGTGGCAACAAATTCAAAACCAAAACTTTGGACCCTGCTACCCGCCAGCCAGTACCAAAAGACAGCCTCGGCCGTTTGCAGTATGAATTGGCTGACACCACCAGCACGGCGCTCCGCGACAACTACAAGCGCCCCGAAGTGTACAACTACCTTGACGGCGATAAAGAGTCGGAAGTGGAGTACAAATACGGAGTCAGCACACTCATCAGCGACAAAGCCCGCGTGATCAAGGGCGGCTCTTGGGCCGACCGTGCATTCTGGCTTTCGCCCGGCACACGTCGCTACCTCGAAGAGGACAAAGCGCACAAAGCCGTTGGTTTCCGTTGCTCCATGACCCGTACTGGTGGGCCTACTGGCAACGAAGACACGCAGGGCAACCACTTCAAAGTGAAGAAGAAAAAAGTAAAGCGGAGCTACAAGTAAGTTAGTTCTGGGTTCTGGGTTGCTGGTTATCAGTTCGTACACACTAAGAACCGACAACTAAGAACTAAATAATTTTTTCCGAAAAAACGGGAAGGCCACACCGCCTTCCCGTTTTTGTTTTTACCACTTTTGCGTCCGTTATGATTGCGCTTGAACAACTATACTCGATTTTTTGTCAGCACCCGGAAGTGTGTACCGACACCCGGAAACTCACCGTTGGCTGCTTGTTTTTTGCTTTAAAAGGCGATAGTTTCGATGGAAACCGCTTTGCTGCGCAAGCATTGGAGCAAGGAGCGGCTTACGCGGTGGTGGACGACCCTCATCAAGCCCAGACCGCTGACCGCTGTTTGCTGGTGCCAGATGTACTGGCTGCGCTGCAAGGTTTGGCCACCCACCACCGGCGGCAATTCGACATCCCGGTAGTGGCCATCGGTGGTTCTAATGGCAAGACGACCACCAAAGAACTGGTCTCTGCGGTACTCAGCAGCCGCTACCCTTGCCATTTCACGAAAGGAAATTTTAACAACCACATTGGGGTGCCGCTCACGCTGCTCTCCATGCCACTGGGTACGGAGATTGCCATAATCGAGGTGGGTACCAACCAGCCGGGCGATATTGATGAACTATGCCGTATCACGGAGCCGACGCATGGCTTGCTGACCAATATCGGCAAGGAACATTTGGAGGGATTTGGCAGCTTGGCTGGGGTGAAAAAAGCGGAGGGCGAACTGTACCGCTACCTTGCTCAGACAAAGGGCTGCGCCTTCGTGAACGCTTCGGAAAAATACCTGAATACGATGAGCCGAAGCGTTGCTCGTAAAGTCACCTACGCCCGCAGGGAGGTGTACGACCCGAACGACGGAAACATCGACATCCGGTTGTTGGATGAATCCTCTTTTGTCCGTGCGGCTTTTCTCTCTGACGAGGGGCCAGAGGTGGAAGTGAACACCCAACTCATGGGCCGCCACAACTTTAACAACGTGATGACGGCCATTGCACTCGGCATTTATTTCAAAATACCTGGGGCTAACATCAAAACCGCGCTCGAAGCCTACACGCCTTCCAACAACCGCTCGCAATTGCTTCAGCGTGGCTCCAACACCATCCTGCTGGATGCATACAACGCCAACCCTTCGAGCATGAAACCTGCGCTGGAGACCCTTGCAGCCATGAGCGCACCGCGCAAAGTTGCCATACTCGGCGATATGCGCGAACTCGGCGCAGACAGCCCGAAAGAACACCAAGCCATGTTGCGCTTTGCGGCAAAACTGCGGCTAAATATGATTGTGCTGGTGGGCAGCGAGTTTGGTCAGACGGGTTTTACCCTCCATAAAGCCCTGCACTTCCCCGATGCGGCTGCAGCCAAGGTTTGGTTCGATGCACAGGTGTTTGAGCATACGGCCATCCTGCTCAAAGGCTCGAGGGGGATGCGGCTGGAGAAAATACTGGAGTGAGGCTCGCCCCCTCCCCATCTCTTCGGCGGCTGAAAAGGCTACAGCGGGTAAAAATGATGAGCGAAGAACAACATGGTATTCAAAATTTAACACTCCAATGTTTGGCGCCTCGGATTGTTGATCTACTTTTGTGTTGCCGCTGCGCATCTCCACAGACAAACCTTCGCACGGTACGAGCGCTCGCTTCTCTTTAATCCTTCTTGCCCAAAACGCCACCCGCACGGGTTCCCTTACTTGTAGGTACGCAGTTTCCTTTGTCCTTCCGATGAGCAGTCATCTGGTAGGCAGCAATCCCTTTGCTTCACCGATTTCATTACCACCTAAATTTTTTTCCGATTATGACAAAGAAAGCATTGTTCGCGGCTGATACGGCCGCAGATTTCCAGAAAAAGCCGTCCTTGCTGGCGGGGGGGGGCGTAGCCCTCGCCACCGCGCTGCTGCTGTTCCTGATGGGCTTTTTCGCGCCTGTGGGCCTGTCGGCGCAGGGGTGCCAGACCAACGACCCGGCCAACTTCAACTTCACATTGGTGCCGGGCGGCTGTGCGGTTGACTTCGCGGCAACGTACGCCGGGCCGGGGACTGTGACGCACACTTGGCAGTTTTATGAACAGCCCACGGCTACGGGGCCGTTCAGCACATCTAATCTGGCTAATCCGCTGCACACCTTTGATGCCGTGTCACAGATTCGGCTGGTGGTTCACACCATCACGATCACCCAAAACGGGCAGGTCACGACACACACCTGCTCAAGGCTAGTGGACTATGCCTGTGACGGGTGCAGCCTATCCAGCCGACGGTTCACCTACGCGGTGAACGGTTGCACGGTCACCTTCACGGCACTGAACACCAATGAGCCTGCCACTTGGACTTTTGGCGACGGCAACACTGCTACCGGCACGGTCGTCACACACAACTACGGCGGCAACGGCGATTTCACGGTCATACTGACGCAAAATAATTTCACCTGCTCGAAGCGCATCCGAACATTTTGCGCCGCGATGGGCTGCTGCAACGCTGACTTTACAGGAAGTGTGACGCGGGAATGCGCCACCCTGTGCCTCAATCTCGACGCCGCTTGCGAGATGGACGGCCAGCACACTTGGATAGTGAGCGGCAGCCCTTGTCTGACCGTAGCGAGTCTCAACAGCTCTCCCAACCAACCCTGTATCCAACTCACCAACATCAACACGAAGAACACTACCTCAGTGACGGTGACCCATGTGCTCACTTGCCCCAACGGGACAAGTCAGACGCTTACCAAAACGATTCCCATCCCGACCAATGTCGGAGAGGCGGTGTTCATCGGCATACGAAGACCACAGCCTACAAATCTTTCTGATTTTGCGTGCGTGATCCCCGGGCTCAAGTATCCGATTTCTACCGCTGCCGTCGATGCACTTCCGCTGTACGTGAGCGGCATTGTGCAGGTGAACAAAGGCACTACCTCCTCCGCGTTTTCTTTTTTGGGTGCAGACGTGCGCATGGACCCAGGCATGACTGGGTTCGATGTGCTCGGCAAGCGGCGATTGAGTATGGGCATGAGCAAATCTGGTATGGCTACGACAATGCGGGGCGTGCCAGACTGTAACTGCTTGTGGCGCGGAAACCGGGTTTTGTCAAAGGGGAGGCTAACCACTGGCACGGCCTTCAGCCAACAAA
>JAYSUY010000834.1:0-1261 GCA_043718855.1 Saprospiraceae bacterium
TGTCGTGGATGCAGAAAACATGGTGACGGGCCGGATGAGCGCCCACATCGCCAGCATCCTGCGCGGCAAAAACAAGCCCTCATACACCCCCAACACCGACACGGGCGACTATGTGATCGTGATCAATGCCAACAAAGTGCGCTTCACCGGCCACAAATGGGAGCAAAAAGAGTATAAAGACTACTCTCTGCACCCCGGTGGCCTCAAAGTCGTGCTGGCCGAAGATATGCTCGTCAAATTCCCAGAGCGCATCATTGAGCGTGCTGTGAAAGGCATGTTGCCCAAAACCAAACTGGGCCGCGCCATGATCAAAAAAATGTTCGTGTATGTCGGCGAGGAACACCCCCACACAGCACAAAAACCAGAAGCACTTAAATTTTAATGTGGTCAATAAGCCAAATGTGGTCAATAACACCACATTGTACACATTGACCACATTTTCAAAATATTACATTCAAAAGTATGGAAATGATAAATGCCGTCGGGCGCCGCAAAACAGCAGTAGCTCGAGTGTACCTGATGAAGGGCGAGGGTAAGGTTACCATCAATGGTAAGGACTACCGCGAGTACTTTCCTCACATCCACGTGCAGCACAACGTCACCGACCCCTTTGTAGTGGTGGGTGTGGAGAACATCTACGACCTTAAGGTAAACGTGCGCGGCGGTGGCTTCAAAGGCCAGTCGGAAGCCGTGCGCATGGGCCTGAGCCGTGCACTGGTGAAACTCAACGAGGAGTTCCGCTCGCCGCTCAAAGCCCGCAAGTTCCTCACCCGCGACAGCCGTGCGGTGGAGCGCAAAAAGTACGGTAGGCCCAAAGCCCGCAAACGCTTCCAGTTCTCCAAACGCTAAGGCAGTTCGGAGTTTGAAGTTTGAAGTTTGAAGTTCAGGGCCGCCCTGCTTCGCTTCATTCATCACGCATAACTCATCACTCATAACTCTCTACTTCTCATGCAGAAGCCCACATATAAGGAACTCCTCGACGCTGGTTGCCACTTCGGCCACTTGCGCAAAAAGTGGAACCCGAAGATGACCCCGTACATCTTCATGGAACACAAGGGCATCCACATCATTGATCTCAACCGCACCTCCGAACTGTTGGAGCGCTCCGCTATGGCCATGAAAGCCTTGGCCAAAAGCGGCAAAAAGATCATGTTCGTCGCCACCAAAAAACAAGCCCGCGAAATCGTGCACAAAGCAGCCGACAGTGTCGGTATGCCGTTCGTGACGGAGCGCTGGTTGGGTGGCATGATGACCAACTTCA
>JAYSUY010000835.1:0-3464 GCA_043718855.1 Saprospiraceae bacterium
CATCGGAGCCGCCGCGCAGCACCGCCGCGTTGCCGGAGTACAGGCAGAGCGCGGCCACATCCACCGTCACGTTGGGCCGCGATTCGTAGATGATGCCCACCACGCCGAGCGGTACCGCGATTTTGCGGAGCGACAAGCCGTTGGGCAAAGTGCGCTGCAATTGCACCGCACCCGTTGGATCGGGCAGCGCGGCCACGCTGTGCACGGCGGCAGCCAAATCCGTGAGGCGTTTTTCGTCCAGCAGCAGCCGGTCGCGCTTCGGGTCAGCATCGGGCATCCGAGCGAGGTCACGCTGATTGGCTTCGATGATGGGCGCGGTATGGGCGGCCAGCGCATCGGCGATGCGGTGCAGCAGCGTCTGTTTTTGCTCGGTCGGCAAGCGGCGGAGCGCGGCGGCGGCGCGGTGGGTGGCTTCTAATTGTGCTGTAATTGAGTGCATTAGAGCAAAACGATGTTGTCTGCGTGAGCGATTTCGAGATTCTGAGTCAGAAGGTTGGCCTCTACGTAGGCCGCGTCGTAGTTGCTGCGGGCGACGGCCACCACGTTGGCGTGGCCGTCAGCGAGTTCTATCACGTCGTGTTTTTCAAAACTGCCCTTCACTCGGCGCACTCCGACGGCGAGCAGGCTTTTTCGGCTTTGCAAAGCCCGTACTGCGCCCGCGTCGAGCGTCAATCGCCCAGCGATGAGGCTGCCACTGCCGAGCCAGCGTTGGCGGCTGCGCAAAGCGGCAGGTTGCGGTAAAAACTCTGTCCCAGTGCCGCCGCTCAGGGCCAGCAGGATGCCGTCGGGCGTACGCACATTGAAAAAAACGGTGCGGATGCCCATGCGCGTCGCCAGCCGGGTGTAGGTCAGTTTGGAGAACATACCGCCCAGTCCGAGTGCCGATTTGTCGTCACGCACGAGGCTCAGCACCCCCGCGTCCACGTCGGCCACCTGCGGGATGATGCGCCCTGCGCCGTCCTGCAAGCCGCCCGACGAGGTGCTGATGAGCAGGCTCTCGGCCCCGAAACCTGCGGAGATGAGCACGGCCAGTTCGTCGTTGTCGGAGAATTTCAGTTCCAAATTGCTCACCACGTCGTTCTCGTTGGCGATGGGTACGATGCCGTTGTCCCAGAGGGTTTCGTAGGTTTCCTGGAGTTGCAAAAACTGCCGCCGGTTGGCGAAGTGGCCGCGCTCGCACAGGCTCTGGGCGATGGCGATGCCGTAGGGCCGGAACGCGGCGGCGTACAGATTGAGCAGCAGCGGGTTGCCAATAGCCGCAGCCGCCTTGCGTTCGGTCAGGCTGCCTTTGTAACTGTTTATCAGGCTTTTGCCCGCACCGACCGCGCCCGACGACACGAGCACCACGCGGTAGCGCGACTGTAAATCGGCGACTTGCCGAGCGATGGCGGCGATCACCGCTTCGTCCGGCTCGCCGGTGGCGTGCGTAATGGAGGCGGTACCGAATTTGATGACGAGTATTTTTTTCATGGCCGAAAGGCACGGATTTTTGTGCAACGGTAGCACGGCGTTTACGCCGTCGGGATGAGGCTATTTATGGCCGAACGCTACGGTGAGGCATTCTGCATCGCCGTAAACGGCGTTTGTCCCGACGGCGTGAACGCCGTGCTACCGTGCAGCAGTTCGGCTATCGCCAAATGTTCACTCGATGCCACGCGCTGCCGCACCACCTCGCCCACCACAATCACCGCCGGGCTGCCGATGCTGAACCGCTCCACTTTTTCAGCGATGTCGGCCACTGTACCAAACACTTCCTGCTGGTCCGGCAGGCTGGCGTTTTGGATGACGGCGATGGGCAGTTCCGATTTCCCCGCCGCTTGGTACGCCGCCGCGATGTCCCGGATTTTGGACAAACCCATCAGGATGACCAGCGTCGCGTCGGTCTGGGCGGCGGTGTAGATTTCGGGGTTCAAATCACCCGTGTCGGTGGTGGCCGTGAGCGTCCAAAAACTCCGGCTGGCCCCACGCAGCGTAACGGAAATACCCGCCGCACCCACTCCGGCTATCGCGCTCGACACGCCGGGGACGTAGGCGGTTTCGAGGCCGTGCGCCTGCGCAAACTGCATCTCTTCCAGCCCGCGCCCGAACACGAAGGGGTCGCCGCCTTTCAGCCGCACCACATGGCCGCAGCACTTGGCGTAGGCCACGATGCGCTCGTTGATTTCGTCCTGCGTATAGGCTTTCGCGCCCTTGCGCTTGCCGACGTAAATCCGCGACGCGATGGCCGGGGCGTAGTCCAGTAGGCTCTCGTTCACGAGTGCGTCGTACAACACCACATCGGCAGTTCGGAGGGCGTTGATGGCTTTGACCGTGATGAGTTCGGGGTCGCCAATGCCTGCGCCGACGACGGTGAGGCGGGGATGGAGCAGGTGAGTCAGGCGGTGACTTTGAGTCACCGCCTGACTGGGCTGGCTTGGGCGATGGGCTTGAAAATCAGGTAGATGTGACATAACATTTCTTGTTGAGGGGGTTGAGAGGTGTTGAGGTGGGCAGCGAGTTAAGATATGGGGCCTTGTCGCCCTCAACATTCTCAACAACCTCAGCCCCCTCAACAAAAATCAAATCGCAAACTCCGTTTGCAAATCCACCTTGGCTGGCACCTCCCGCAGCATCCCCGCGCCTACCGTGTCGAAGGTGTTTTCGTTGATAAGAATCAGCCCGCCCGTAGCGCGGTTTTGCCGGTAAGCATCGAACACGAGCGGCTTGGCGGTGCGCAGCCGGATGCGGGCGATGTCGTTGAGGGCCAGCGCGTCGGCGGGCTGTTGCTCGAAGGAATGTACGTTCACGCGGTGCTGAATTTCTTTGACGATGGCCTTGACGGTGGTGGCGTTGTGGCGCACGAGGTAGCGGTCGCCGACTTGCAGCGGACGCTCGCTCATCCAACACACATCCAGTTCAAGGTCTTGGGTAACGTTGGGCTGCACATCGGCGATGCGCACCACCGAGTCGCCCCGCGAGAGATCAATGTCATCGGCCAAGTGTAGCACGACGGGCTGGGGAGCGAAGGCGGTTTCGACTTCCTGCTGATGGACTTCTATGGCTTTCAGGGTGGTCTCTATGCCCGCCGGGAGCACCCGGACGCGGTCGCCTTTTTTGAAAAAACCACTGCGTAAGGCACCTGCGTAGCCCCGATAATCGTGCAACTCCTCGGTGCGCGGACGGATGACGTACTGCACCTGGAAGCGGGCTTCGTCCTCAGGTAGGTCGTGGTTGACTTCGACGGTTTCCAAGTGTTCGAGCAGCGTCGGGCCGTCGTACCAGTCCATGTTTTTAGAGTGTTCCACTACATTATCGCCCGCGTAGGCGCTGAGCGGAATAAACTTAACTTCTTTCAAATCAAGTTTTTGTGCCAATTTCTGGTAGTCGGCAGCGATGCGGTAGAAGGTTTTTTCCTCGTAGCCCACCAAATCCATTTTGTTCACGGCCACCACCAAGCGCGGAATGCCCATGAGCGCAGCGACGAG
>JAYSUY010000836.1:0-3462 GCA_043718855.1 Saprospiraceae bacterium
CGCCAACAACTTCGCCAACCACTGCTTCGCCATTGCTGAAAAAATACTGGATGCCGAAGACCTGCCCTTCGAGATGCTGCACCCGCTGATGGAGGAAACTTTAGCCAAAGCCCTGCACGATTCGCCCGAACGGATGCAGACTGGCCCGGCCATGCGCGGCGACACGGATACCATGCAGCGGCACCTCGCCCTGCTGGACAAGCACCCGGAATGGCAGGAGCTGTATGCGCGGCTGTCGAAGAGCATCGGGGGCTGAACACTCGGCTCAAAGGGTGGAAAACTCTGTGGAGAACTCGAAAAACGTGTGGAAAAAAAATCTTGAGCGTGTCCGCTCCTGTCCCCACATTTGCGTCGCTTGTGTGACATTTTAAGCCTGCCCAAACAACAGCATACCGGGCGTTTCGCCGCTGTGCTTTCCCCAAAACACCTCGCTTTCGAGCGAGCCACCCGAATGTTTACCCCCTTCCTTTCTACCGAACATGGCTACAGCGAGAACCCAGCGCGTACCAGTCAGGCTCCAAAACTACTACCGCACCTCCGAGGCCGAGCGCTTGAGCGCACAGCTCCGCTCCTGCGGGATTTCCTGTTCAGAAAAATCTGCTGACGACGGTGCACAAACCGTCTTGGTGCTGCTCGGCGAAAGCACCCCCTGGCAAGAGGCGGTCGACTTCTTGCGCCACTGCGCCGGGCAAGACCTCCGAGCCGTGTGCATCGGCCTCTACAACCGACCGCTGGAGCACCACAAAGTTTGGGAACTGCTGGCCGCCGGTGCCGACGAGTTTTTTGCCTGGAACCAAGTGGAGCAGCCTGAACGGAACATCCTCGCCCGGCTCGACCGCTGGGGCGCGGTAGGCGACTTGCTGCAATCCGCACGGGTACGCGAGCAGCTCGTGGGCCAATGCCCGATGTGGCGCAAACTCCTCCGGCAGGTGGTGGAGGCCGCTTGTTTCAGCACTGCCCCGGTGCTGATACTGGGTGAGAGCGGTACAGGCAAAGAGTTGATTGCCAAATTGATACACGACTTGGACAGCCGCCCCGACAAGCGCGACTTTGTGGTGGCCGACTGCACGACGGTAGTGCCAGAACTCTCAGGCAGCGAGTTTTTCGGCCACGAAAAAGGCGCATTCACCAACGCCGTAGCCAACCGAGACGGCGCGTTCGCACTGGCCGATGGCGGCACTTTGTTTTTAGATGAAATCGGCGAACTGCCCCTGCCCCTGCAAGCCGAACTGCTGCGGGCCGTGCAGGAGGGTATGTATAAGCGGGTGGGCAGCAACTTCTGGCGGCAGTCGCGCTTCCGGCTCGTGTCGGCCACCAACCGCAACCTGCAAGCCGAAGCCCAACAAGGTCGCTTCCGCGAAGACCTGTACTACCGCATCTCGGCCTGCGTGTGCCACGCGCCGCCCCTCCGTGAGCGGCGCGACGACATCCCCGCGCTCGTGCAGTTTTTTCTGAAAAAATATCTCGCCACGGAAAAGCCGCCTGCGCTGGACGAGATGATGCAGTACTACCTCCTCACCCGCGACTACCGGGGCAACGTGCGCGAACTGCAACAACTCGTGGCCCGCATCGCTTACCGGCACACCGGCAATGGCCCCATCACGGTGGGAGACCTGCCGGAAGGCGACCGCCCCAACATCGCCCGCATGATGAACCCCTGGGACACGCCCGAATTCGAGAACGCGCTGCGCCTCGCCGTCACCAACGGCATGGGGCTGAAAGAGATCAAACGCTGCGTGAGCAACAAAGCGATGGAACTCGCCATCGCGGGCGAAAGCGGCAACCTCCAAAATGCGGCGCAGCGCCTGCAAGTCAGCGACCGCACCCTCCAGATGTACTACGCCGCCAGCCGCGATGGCATTGCACCGCCGGACACGGACTGAAGGGGCAAGCGTTTCTCGGCAAGCGAGATTTGCACCCCAGAACGCTGCTCTGGCTGGCCGGTGAGTCGGAGAAAATTCCCCGCCACAATCAAAGCCGTCTGCTCCGGCGGTAAGCCGAGTGCCCATACTTTGGAGAGTTCCACGCCGGGGTGGAGCCAAGGGCCGTCGGAGCCGAACAGCACCTTGTGCGGCCCGGCCCGCTGCACCGCCATTTCGAGCAGATCGAAGCGGCGCACCCCGCTGGTGTCAGTGTACACGTTGGGGTGCCGCTCCAAGTAGGGGATGAAGTTGAGTTGCGCTTTCCAGTCGTCGGCAAAGCTGCTGAGGTGCGGGATGATGAAGTTTACGTCGCGGTACTCCGTCGCAATCAGTTCTACGCCAGTCACTTCACCCATCACGTCGTACAGCACGGGCAGGCGGTAGGCTCGTGCCGCCTCGCATACCTCGCGAGTGATGCGGGCATCATGGCGGTGGATTTTGATGCCCCGAAAGCCGTGCTCTTCTACCGCCTCGCGCACCATGTCGCGGATGCGCCCCTGGTCGCGCTCGGCATTCACGAAGGCAAAACCGGAGAACCGGTCGGGCCGCTGCCGCACGAGTTGCGCCACCAAGCGGTTGGCGTAGGCATAGTCCGAGTGGAATGCCGCGAACAAGTTGATGCGGTGGATGCCCGACTGGTCGGCCCAGCGCAGAAACTTGGTCAGGTCGGCGCGGGTGTCCCAGGGGCCGGTGAGGCCGTCGCCGGGGCCGTAGTGGCAGTGAGAGTCGATGATGAGCATGGAAGGAAGATTGATTCGATTGACTGGGATTGGTTGGATTGGATCGATTGGCTCTATGTGTGCTTGGCTTTTGCAGCTGCGCAGGTAATCACATCAGCTACCCGCTCTTCTTCTGCGCCCAGTCCATTGTCGAACCATCGCTGGTTGCTTTTCGTGGCGGCGGCGAGCAATTGTCCGCCCGCTATTTTTTGCCAAGTACGCAAGGCGGAGTGAGCTGGGCTGGCATGCTTGTAAAGCCCTGACAGGCTGAGTTGGCCCGAACTGATTTGCTCAGCCAAAATTTTCAGAAACGCGCCCCAACGGAGGTTCTCCGGGTAGCGGGACAGTTCGGATGCAAAGCGGTTCAGGTGTCTGGCAGCTCTGGAATCACCCGCCGACCAGCCCATGAAGCCACAAGCCACGAAGAAAAGGGACAGGTTGGTGCTGGTCGTGTTGGGCCGGATGGAAGGGGCTAAGTGCTTGACCACATTTTCGCCATGCCGCCTGATGTTCACTAAGCCTACGGCGACTTGATCGGGGACGGCGTTTTTCCAAGCATTGTGCGACATGGTTGCGGGGCGGCCTCCGAGCAGCCTGACCACAAGCGGGTGGTTGTGCAAGGCTCCCCAGCTGTTGTTGGGCGCTTTGGGATCAGGGTTTGGTGCAGGGCCGTTTCTGGGGCCAGCTTCTGTGCCGAACAGCCCTATTTCATGGAATTTTGGCGGGCTTTTAGAATCCGTGGTGTTCTCTCGCAAGTTTCCGTTGGCGCAGAAGCCGAGGATGACTTCTGGCGGCACGCCCGGAAACACCTGCGGCATCAT
>JAYSUY010000837.1:0-9780 GCA_043718855.1 Saprospiraceae bacterium
GATTTTTTACTTTTTCGGCGATTACAAGGTCTAAGGCTTAGCAAAAAGCAGGTATTCAGATTTTTCATTTTTTATCTAGCAGCAGTATTTGGTTATCTAGTAGGATGGCTATTGATACCCGTGTTCGCTTTGGTTTTGTTCTTAACTATTTCTGCTTATCATTTTGGTCAGTCAAATTGGCACTACTTGAATCTGCCGCGTTGGATGGCTACTGTCGTCTATATGTCTTGGGGGGCTTTTGTGCTGGGAGGAGCTTTGCTCTGGCACTGGGAAGAGAGCAGTAAAGTAGTGGTTCAATTGGTTGGGTATGCTCCAACATGGTCAAATTTAGTCGTGAATAAAGTACAATGGATTCTGCTTGCTGCTAATATACTTTTACTTCTTTATCTTCGGCTTACCCATCGAGTAACTAACCAACAAATGTGTCGAGAAATCGTAAGTCTCGGTGTTCTATCCTTTTTGCTTTTGCATACTCCGCTGTTGGTGGGCTTTACTATTTATTTTACTTTGTGGCATTCGCTGAGCTCTTTGCTCAATCAAATCGTTTTTTTTCGCAGTCAGTGGCCTTCCTTTACACTGGTTACTTACTACCGACAAGCCATACCTTATACTTTATTGGCCATTACAGGGCTACTCGGACTTTTTATGTTCCAATCCATGCTATTTTCTAATGTCTCTCTGGTAAGTACTTTTTTCATATTAATCGCTTGCGTTACATTGCCTCATATCATATTGATTGAGGAAAGTTTCAAGTAATGTGTGACTAACTTTTAAAGGTTATCTCACCATGTAGCAAGCCCAACAAAAAACCGCCCGGTGTTTTGCAACACCGGGCGGTTATCCATGCGACATTCCTATTTGAATGTTTTTCATCCTAAATGCTCAGATAACGTTTTATCAGCGCATTTCAGGAAGGAGGTGGGAAAACCTCTATGAAAAGTAATTCTTCTTCTCTAATCAGCCTTCACCAACCGCTTCGTCACTAGCACACCTGCTGAGCGCAGGGTCACGAAGTACAGCCCGGCGGGCAAATCTGCAACGTTGATGTTGGATGTTGGACTCAGAATGTTGGACTGCTGCCACACCACCCGGCCTTGTGCATCGAACAGCGACAGTTCGCCGCCATTTTCGCCCAAACCTTCCACCGTCACCAGCACCTGAGTCGTCGCTGGGTTGGGAGCCAAAGTGAACGATAAACGATGAAGTATGAACGATGCCTCTCCCGCATTCTGCTCGTTCATAGTTCCTCGTTCAATGTTCATCGTTTCGGGTGCTGTCCCACAACTCACCGTCACCGTAAACGCGCAAGTTTGGGTCAGTCCGCTGTTGTCGGTGGCTTTCCACACGTTGGTGGTCACGCCTTGCGAGTAGTTGGCCCCGCTGGCTAGGCCGCTCAGCAAGAATGCAGTTGGGCTGGAACAGTTGTCTGATGCTGTAGGGTTTGCGTACGTTACCATTGCGTTGCATTGGCCCGGGGCGGCAGTCACTGCGATGTTTGTCGAGCAAGTAATCGTGGGCAACTGAGCATCTGTCACTGTCACCGTGAATGAACAGACCCTCGTCAGGCCCGCTCCGTCGGTGGCTTTCCACACCACTGCGCTGGTTCCCTTCGGGAAATTAGAGCCGCTCGCCAAACCACTTTGTTTTACCACTGAAGGTGCAGGAGTGCAGTTGTCCGTTGCCGTTGGCGTAGCGTAGGTCACTGCTGCCGTACAGAGGCCAGCGTCTGTGTTCACCGATTGGCTGGACGGGCAAAGTGTGAAGGTCGGCACCTGCGTGTCGTTCACCGTGACACGGAACGAGCAGGTTTTGGTCAATCCCACCCCATCAGTGGCCTTCCAGACTACGGTTGTTTGGCCCTTCGGGAAGGCCGAGCCGCTGATGAGGCCGCTTTGGATGGCTACTCCACCTCCTGTGCAGTTGTCTGTAAATGTGGGCATTGTGTAGTTCACCACTGACGTACAGATGCCTGCGTCAGTGCTGCGCACCTGATTGCCGGGGCAAGTGATGGTGGGTACTTGGAGATCATTCACCGTGACGGTGAAGGCGCAAGTTTTAGTCAAGCCCACGCCGTCGGTGGCTTTCCACATCACCTGGGTCGCGCCTTTGTCGAAGGCCGAGCCGCTGGCCGTACCTGTGGCGCTGGTGAGTACTGCCGATACGCCATTACAGTTGTCGGTAGCAGTCGGGTTGGCGTAGGTAACGACTGCGGTACACTGGCCTACGGCGGTGTTTTTCACCACATTGGCCGGGCAGGTGATGCTGGGCATCTGGGTGTCGCTGACCGTGACGGTGAAGTTGCAGATAGCCGTGTTGCCGCCTGGGTCTGTGGCTTGCCAGTTCACCGAATGGATGCCGACAGGGAACGCCGCACCGCTGGCTGAGCCGCTGGTTCGGGTGAGGTATGCACCGGGGCAGTTATCCGAAAAGTTAGGGGTGGGGTAGGTGGTGATTGCCGTACACTGCCCTGGGTCAGCCACTTTCGTCACGTTCGAGGAGCACACGATACTGGGCAACTGGTTGTCTGTCACTGTGATACTGAACGAGCAAGCGGTAGTATTGCCGTTGATGTCCGTCGTCAACCAGTTCACCACACTGAATCCGACCGGGAAAGCCGAGCCGCTGGGTTGGCCGTTGGTGCGGGTGGTGGTCACGCTGGAGCAGTTGTCGGAGGCCGATACAGTGTAGGTCACCACTGCACTGCACTGGTTGGCATCGGCAGTGCGCACGATGTTGCTGGGGCAATTGATCACTGGCGGCTGGTTGTCCACCACCGTGATGCTGAAAGAGCAAGTAGCCGTCAGGCCCACTCCGTCGGTGGCCGTGAACCCGTTGATTGTTGTGTTGAGCGGGAAGGTCTCACCGCTGGGTAAGCCAGCGGTTTGGGTCGTGGTAACCGCTATGCAGTTGTCAGTGGCGATCACTGTGTAGGTTTGTACACTGCTGCATAGGTTCGGGTCGGTGTTTACCGTCCGGTTGTCTGGGCAAGTGATGGTCGGCGGTGTCACGTCGGTCACCTTGATCACCACGTCGTTGCCATCGCCGCCGACATAGCTGATTTTGGCATTGAGGCCGCTGCCCCTGAAGTTCGAGAGGGTAGTGCCTTCTGCCAGACCGGTGAAAATACCCACGATGGCATCTGTACCATCGTTGTTGACGATCGTGTAAACCTCGCATTCCAGCGGCGTGTAGGAGCCGCTGAACACAAGGTCAACGCCCGTGATGTCCACTTGGCCGACCACATTGAGTTGGCGATAATCCACGTCTACGGTGGTGCCGTTGATGGGGATGTTAAGGTCGTTGCCTGTGGCGAAGTCGAGGATTCCGCCGCCCGCATTCACATCAATGCCTGTGGCAGAGGGATTTACGCCGCCTAATGCGCTGATGTTGACGTTGCCGCCAGCAGAATTGAGGGCAGAAGCATCGAGATTGACTTCATCGCCAGTGGTTAGGTTGATGACGGTGCTGGTTGGGCGGGTGATGGATGCGCTTACCATGATGTCACCCGTGTTGGCGTTGCCGATATTGAGCGTACCGGTGGTGACGAGGTCAAGTTCCGTGTCGGTGAGGCCAAGCGGGCCTCCAGCGGGGTCAGTGGCCGCGCCGAGGTCGATTTGTACGCCGTTGTCAAGCGGCTTCAGCGTGACGCTGCCGCCTGCATCTGTGCTGACTGGGGCTTCGATCTTCATGCTGTTGGCGGTGAGGAAAATATCACCGCCTGCGGCTGCTGTGGTAACGCTGGCGGTAAGGAAAGTGCCGATGCCGAAAGGCGTGCTGCCCATGCCTTCCACACCTGTGATGTGGATATCGCCACCTCCGGTGGAAATTTCGGTGCCAGCAGACTGTATTCCCACACCCGCGTTTGCGGTTCCGCTGCTGTTGCCACCTGTGCCGTGAATGGTCACATCATGGATGCCGCCAGCCGTGACTTTGCCGCCGTTGCTCACCAGCACACCTACGTTTTCGATGGACGCGCCCGTGCCACCGCCGATGCCAGTGATGCTGATCGGGCCATTTTCAGTAGAAACACTGCCTTTGAAGCTGACAGACACCCCATAATTGCTATTGCCGGTTGTCGTACCGCCAGTGCCGTTCAGGGTTACAGTACCCGTGCCGCCTGCATTGATGCTGGCGATAGGATTATCACTTACAATGGCGATCCCAACATTGCTGGCAGAACTGCCTGTGCCGCCAGCAATACCCGTTACTGTTACATTGCCATTGGTGGAACTGATCTCTGCTCCGGTCTCTACACTTACACCTCGGGCAACTGGGCCTGTACCACCGCCAGTACCCGATACTTGTACAGCACCTGTGCCAACAGATTCAATCACTGCACCATTGCCAAGTCCTACGCCTACACAAGAGCTGCCGCCGCCGCCCGTACCCGACAGGATCACGTTGCCCACGCCGCCTGCTTCGACCTTAGATGAGCTCATCGCTACCCCCAAAGATTGGTTGCCGGCACCGCCCTGACCGGTTATGTTGATGTTGCCGTTGGCCGTAAATATCCTGGTAGCACCTTGTACGGTATTTTGGAGTGAGACCCCCAAATGACCGCCACCTGTGCCACTGCCGCCCGTACCCTCTATGGTCACACTGCCGCTGCCGCCCGCGCTAATCTCGCCGGGAGAGCAGTGCACTCCATGATTGTTTGCAGAAGCGCCGGTGCCACCGCCCGTGCCCGTCACGCTGACAGGGCCTCCGGCTGAGGTGATCATGGCTGTCGCGTTGCTGGGCGAACCTATCCATACACCGATATTGAAGTTGCTCGTGCTGTTTCCACCAAAGCCGATAACCGTGGTGCTGCCCGTGCCACTTGCACCAATGATGGCGTTGAGGTTCACGCCTACATTGTTGTTGCCAGAAGTGCCGTTGCTGGTGCCAGTCACATGCACGTTGCCGTTGCCGCCAGAAGTGATGGAGCCGTTGGCTTGGAAAGCCACCCCGGTTGAGCCTCCAACCCCGCCACCACCATTGCCAACTACTGTGACCGGGCCGCCAGAGGAGGTGATCTGTCCGCTGCCTGCGCCCACAACACCAAAATTGGAGCCGCCTGCGCCTTGGCCGCCCGTGCCGTCTATCTTCACTGCGCCCATGCCGCCCGCGCTGATGGTGCCGAAGTTGTTGACAAACACCCCGTGCGAGCGGTTGGAGCCTGCGCCCGTGCCGTTGCCCACGCCCGTTACATTTACATTGCCTCCTGATGAGGTGATCGAGCTGTTGGCCGATTCAACATACACGCCGTAGTTGCGTAGGCCAGTGGTAGTGCCACCCGTTCCTTGCACAGTCACAGTACCGCTCACGCCCGCTGTGATCTTGCTTCCTGAAGCGACATAAACACCATAATTGGTTGTAGAAGCACCAGATCCGCCGCCCGTACCTGTCACACTCACGTCGCCACCAGCGGAGGTGATGATAGAATTGGCATTTAACAACCAAACGCCATAGTTGGAATTGCCTGATGTGGCAGTGCCGACACCTTGTACGTTGACCTTGCCGTTGCTACCAGCCGTGATCTGACCAGCACTATTTACAACAACCCCATGGTTTTGCGAAGTTGCACCCGTGCCGCCGCCGAAGCCGGTTACGCTCACGTCGCCGCCAGAAGAGGTGATGCGCGAGCTGGTTTTATCCACCAAAACGCCGTAGTTTCCATTGCCCGATGTTGTACCGCCCGTGCCAAGCACCGTGACCGTGCCGTTGCCACCTGCCATGATTTCGCCTGCCAATAGGACAATAACCCCAAAGTTGAATGAGGAAGAAGCGCCTGTGCCGCCGCCAAAACCAGTTACGCTCACGTTGCCGCCACTAGAGGTAATGCGAGAGTTTGCATTTTCAACCAAGACCCCATGGTTGCTGCCTCCCGTGGTCGCGCCACCAGTACCCTCCACAATTGCCGTGCTGTTACCGCTTTGTATTTGCCCTCCGTTGAGTACCCGAATGCCCACTTGGTCGTTGCCTGTGCTTCCGCCCTCACCTTTTACATTCAGGTTGCCAGAGCCGCTCACATCCAAAATGCCTCCGTTGAGTTCTACGCCTTTGAAATTGCCCGAAGTGGGCACCGCCTGTTGGTTGGCTTCCACAGTGAGGTTGCCGTCGGCGGTCTCGATGCTGCCACCGTTGTTCACCAGCACGTTTTTGCTGACTTTGACGGTGGCCGTGCCCGTGCCAGAAAGGATCAGGTTGGCGTTGGCCGCTACGGTCACGACATCCGTGCCGGGTGTAGCGTCGTCGTTTTGCAAGTCCACGTCAAGGTCGGCATTGCTGGCGAAGGTGATATCGCCGTTGAAGTTCACCGCGTCGCCGCCAGTACCGCCGTTGATGGTCAGTTTGTTCAGTGCAGCGGTAAATGCCCCAATGTTGTTTGTGTCATCGCCTTCCTCGGTGTTGATGGTGATGTTGTTGAAATTAGCCACGCTGGCAATGGTAACGGGGAAAAACATTGTAGCCCCGCCGTTCAGCGCGTAGGTGCGCTGCGGGCTCGTGGCAAAATTGATGCCCGTGCCGTCAGGTGTTACATCCAATACGTCGCCGTTGCCTGCGTCATCGGTGATCGTCAGGTCTGCTCCACTGGTGATGGTATAGTCAGCCGCTACGACTGTCAGCACTGCGTCGTTGCCATCACCACCTATGTAGGATATTTTGGCAAAAAGGCTGCTGAAAGGTGCTGCATTGACATACGCGCCTTCGGCCAAGCCATTGAAGGTGCCGGTGATGGCATCCGTGCCGTCATTGTTTACGAGGGTGAATGTGTGACCCAAGGCGGGCACATGGGTGCCGCTCAGCATCAGTGTAGTACCCGTGAGGTTCACTGTCCCAATCACTTTGAGTTGGGTGTAGGTGCTGCCCATGCCGTCGCCTTGTGTGGTGCCGTTCACCACGATGTTGAGTTTGCTGCCAGCGGCGAAGGAAAGACCCGTGCCGGTGACATCAGTACTGATGAAGGTCGGCGATGTGCCGTTGGGGGTATTGAGGACGACAGTGCCGCCCGTGGTATTGATCTCAGCGCTAATGCCCAACGTGCTGGCGGTGATCGAAATATTGCCGTTGGCTTGGATACCTCCACCTGGAGGGAGCAGCGCATTGCCGGTATGGTTGATGGTGACGGTACCTGTGCCGCCTATAGTAGTGGCGTTGAGGCCGCCGTCTTTGATCGTGATGTCCACACCACCCGTAGAAGAGAAATTGCCTCCGCCAGTCCGTGCGCCGCTTTGCTCAATCAGCACATGTCCCGTAGGGGTAAGCGTGATGTTGCCGCCTGTAAACCCGTTGCGTGAGGTGTTCATGCCGCCGCCAGTTATCGTAAAAGCGATGCCGGAGGAGGAGAAATTGCCGCCGCCAGTCTGCACACCACCACTTTCTACCTGCACATTTCCCGTAGGGGTAAGCGTGACGTTGCCGCCAGTAAACCCGTTGCGTGAGGTGTTCACGCCGCCGCCAGTTATCGTGAAAGCGATGCCAGAGGAGGAGAAATGGCCGCCGCCAGTCTGTACGCCATTGATCAGCACATTTCCCGTAGGGGTAAGCGTGACGACGCCTCCGGCAAACCCGCTGCGCGAGGTGTTTAGGCCGCTGCCACTTATCGTGAGGCTTGTACCGGAGGAGGAAAAGTTGCCGCCGCCAGTTTGCACACCGACTTGTTCGATCAGCACATCTCCCGTAGGGGTCAGCGTGACGCTGCCGCCTGCCCCACCAAACAATGAGGTGTTCATACCGCTGTTTGTTATCGTGAGGTTTGTGCCGGAGGAAGAAACGTTGCCGCCGCCAGTCACTATGCCGATGCTTTTTATCTGCACATTTCCCGTAGGGGTGAGGGTGACGTTGCCGCCTGCTCCACCTGAAAATGAGGTGTAAAGGCCGCTGCCATCCACCTCAAAAGCAATTCCCGTAGCAGAAAAACTACCACCGCCAGTCTGCATGCCATTGATCAGCACATTTCCCGTAGGGGTGAGGGTGACGTTGCCGCCCGCAAACCCGCTGCGCGAGGTGTTGGCGCCGCCGTCTCTAATGGTGAGGTTAACGCCGCCCGTGGAGGTGAAACTGCCGCCGCCGGTATTTAAGCCAGCTTGGTCAATCAGCACATTTCCCGTAGGGGTAAGCATGACGCCGCCGCCTGTAAACCCGCTGCGCGAGGTATTCAGTCCTCTGATGGTAATATCGGTACCCGTGGAAGAGAAACTTCCGCCACCGGTTTGCATACCGGCACCTTGTATCCGCACATTTCCCGTAGGGGTGAGGATGACGTTACCGCCCGGCTCGTTGGTTCGGGAAGTGTTCATGCCGCTGCCCTCTACGGTGATGCCCACCCCCGAAGAGGAAAAACTGCCGCCACCTGTTTGAATACCGCTGTCCTCAATCTGGACATTTCCTGTGTGGGTAAAGTTCACGTTGCCGCCGGGTGCGCCGGTTCGGGAAGTATTCATGCCGTTGCCTTGTATGGTGATGTTCACCCCCGAAGAGGAGAAAGTACCGCCGTTGGTCTTGTAGCCGAGTTGGTTGATGGTCACGTTGCCCGTAGCTACCACAGTCGTGTTGATGGGCAGTCCGCCTGCTGCGCTCTGTCTTAGGGTGATGTTGGCATCCGAGTTGAGCGCGAGGCTGCGGGCGGATGCCGCGTTGTTGGTGAGGTTGCCGTCAAAAGTCAGGTCGCCTGCGCCGCCGTTCACGGTGAAGTTGGGCATGGCGACGGTGAATCCCGTGATGCTGACCTCATCTGTGCCGCCAGCCGCGTTGATGGTGGCCGATGTGAAGGAGGTCAGGTTGGGGATGGTGACCGGGAAGCAGGTGGCTGGGCCGCCATTGAGCGAATAGGTGCGGGCAGGTGTAGTGGCGAACTGGATGCCCGTGCCGTCTTCTGTGACCGTCAGCACGTCGGCATTGCCCACTGCGTCAGTGACGGTAAGCACGTTGCCAGCGGTGCTGATGGTGTAGGCTGCGGTGGTGCAGGTGCCGGGCACGGTGGTAGCATCAGCCGATGCTGGGCTGACTGTCGTGGGGGTAGTGGTGCAGCTACAGCGGGTTCTCACGGTCTGCGCCGGGCCGCTTTGGGCGTAGGTGGGCAGGGTGCCGCTCCAGTTGGCGCCGCCATCGGTGGAGTACTGCGGGGTGGAGCCTGTGGGGCAGGCAGGTGCCGCGAAACTGCCGCCGCTGGGGGTGCAGTCGCCGTTGCAGATGCTGTTGGTGATGGTGACTCCGGTGGGGGCCGAAGTAAGGTCGGGGCAGGGCGACTGGCAGAATGTCAGGGTAACCTTACTGCCATTTGCCAAAGTAAATGAATTGCCACCATTATTGCTCACTTCTGTCGCGTTGGCAGCCACATAGTTGCTGCCTCCGTCTCCCCCAAAAAGTTCATATTCACCGTATTCTTCATCATAATAAGCTTCGCCAGCATTGCCACCCATATAACCGCCGCCGCCGCCGCCAGTAGAGAACTCACCACCAAAGCCGCCACCGCCGAAACCGCTTCCGCCTTGGCCAGGGCTGGAACCCGTACCACCTGCTGACGCACTCGTGAATGACGCTCTTTTGCCACCACCACCTCCGCCATCGCCATCGCCGTTGATTCCGCCGCCGCCGCCGCCGCTATTTAAGCCCGGATATGTACTTACATCGCCACTGATGCCACCGCCGCCATTGCCCGAGTCAGTCAGGGCATGGGTGCCGAAATAGCCATTGGCATTAGAGTTATCGTTGCTGACGGCACCGCCGCCGCCGCCAGCCACCAACAGCAAGGTGCTGGTGGAACAATTAACTGAACTGGCGCAATTGATGACCGCA
>JAYSUY010000838.1:0-9771 GCA_043718855.1 Saprospiraceae bacterium
GGTGTATTTTTTGCGGTTGAGCAGCCGCAGCGGGCAGGTGCTGGTGGCTGAGCGTGTGGTGGTGGAGCGGTAGGTTGAGAAGGGCGCGAAAGACAGAAGCCACTTCGACCATCGGTGTCGAAGTGGCTTCTGTCTTTTGGTCCCTTAATCGCTTGCGGCCAATACAAGACAAGAGCTGCTGAAGGATTTCCTTCGGCAGCCCTTTTTTAAAAATCTGATGGCTCAGGGTACTTCTATTTCTGTCGCCGAACGAAGGGGTATTCACAATTTCATCACTTTTATTTTTAAAACTATTGATCAACCATGGCAATCAATCTTGCAGACATCCGCAGTGCTGTCAACACTTACCTCAACACCTTCGTGACGGTCTCTATCGGCCCAGTCCTCGATGCTGGGAACCAAGTCAACCCCAACGAAGCCTTCTCTTTTGAAGTGAGCGCGACCAATACTGGCGGCGTTCGGCTTAAAAACGTGCGCCTCCGTGTGGAAATAGACAGCAACACGGTCGGGAAAATACAGGTAAAGGGCGACTTTCTGTCTTTCACCTCACCTTTGCTGACCACCCCCAACAACGCCAAAGACCTGAACGGCAGCGCAGTCATCCTGAACCAGTTGGTGCAGGGCATGATCATAGACTTCAACCCAGCCCTCAGCCCCAGCGGGCGCTGGGACGTGATTGACCCAGGCGAAGTGCTGCCGAAGGTGAAAATCTTTGGCAAAGCTGGGGCCGCTCCCGCTGGAGGCACCACGACCATCAGGGCCAGCCTCATCGCCGACATTGACCAAGACTTCCTGTTCCCAGGCGGTCAAAATTCCGACAGCGGCACCCGCGAGCTGAAAGTGTTTGGGTAAAACATCCCTCTCTCCATATCTTGAAGCAAGCCCCGAAAACCAGATGCGCGAGCCGCCGGAGATACCCGGCGGCTCGCCTTTTTGGGGTAAAAATCCTACATCCCCAACTGTCTTTTCAGGTACTCCGCTTCTGCAAAATACGGGTGCCCCGCATCGGAAAGTACCTTGCTCAACCGGATTTGGAAGCCAGCAGTTTCGGCCTGATCAGCGGCCAGCAGAGCCAGCAGCAGGTACCAGTCGGCCTCCTCGGCCCAAGGCTGGATTCGGCTATCAGACACCGCTGCAAAAGTCTGCGCGGCTTGCTTAAATTGCTTCAATTTGAACTGCGCATGTCCGCGAAACATCTGTGCGCGAATGAGTTGTGGGTCGTTGGTCGATACGTCGCGTAGTGCGAACAGCACGGCTGTCCAGTCTTTTTTTTGCCACGCCGACAGGGCTGCCTCGAACGGATCGTCGGGTGTTGCTGCTCCCCGCAAGGTCTCAAAATCGGGGTCGCGGTAACTGCTCAGGGCTACAGCCAAGTGGTGAGCAGGCTTGGTATTCGGGATGGTTTGAGTAGGAGGTTGTGGTGATGTGGTGTTGGCCTGCGGGCTGGGCGGAGTGGTGTCGACCGAAGGCACCGGCATGGTCGGTTGGCTGGCGGGTGGAACGGGGTAGATAGGGCGCATGGCCCACCAATAAACACCCATTGCCGCAATGATCAACATTGCAGCAATGGCCCACTTGGGAATGCTAAATCGCCGTGCGCGGGTCTTTTGACCCCGCACATTTTGAGGTTCGTCGGGCGGCGGGTCGGTACGCAGCCGTTGCATCTGGTCGCGGATGCGCTGTGCGATCAAGGCTTCTGACACCTCAAATTCCAAGCGGCGCAACTCAACCTCCTGCGCCAACTCCGCATCGTTGAGCAGGGCTTGCCGCATGGCGACTGACTCGGCTTCCGAGAGTTGGCCGCTCAGGTACTGGTCTATCTGTGCGTACAGTGCCTCGTTATTTTTCTTCATTCCACCTGATGTCTAATTGTTCGAGGAGATCGGCTCGCCCGGTGACGAACGCTTTGAATTTTTCACGGCATCGGTAGGTGTATTTCTTCGCCATTTCTGGGCTGCTCAGGCCCAATTCCTGCGCGATTTCTTCATTGGTGAGGGAGAGTTTGTAGAGCGAAAGCACTTTTTTGCAGTGGTCGCCGATGATGTCCAGAATGTTGTCAATCAACTGTTTTCGCTCGTTTTGCAGGACGATGCGCTCTGGTGTTTCGGTCACTGGGCGATCGTAATCGGGCGAAAGCGACACAGGCCGGATGCCGCGCTGTCGATTGAACCACCACTGTTTGGCGATGCCCAAAAAGTAGGTTTGCAGACCGCTGCCGCCTCGAAACCTCCCCTCCCGCAGGTTGCGGTCGAGCAGGATGAGCGACTCCTGAAACACGTCTTCCCCCGATGATTCGTCGCCGCCTTCGCGGCTCACATGGCGCAGCACCCACTCCCGCCAGCCGGACTGCTGGTAGAGGTAGGCAAATGCTTCCTCGCGCTGCTGCTCGGTGCCCAGCAGGGCTTGGTTGATTTGTTCGTCAGTGCGTCCGGCCGGATGCTTCAAGGGATGTGGTGTTTGTTCGGGCGGAGGTGAAGAGGTGCCCTGTGGTGCGCGACTTTTTTGGGTTTGGGACTTTTTGCGAAGCGGTAAAAGTAGCGTAACCTTGTCATCGGCAAACTGGCCGGGGTACTTTTTTGGCGCAGGCCGAACTGTGTCTTGCCTCCTCGACCGCGCCTTCATCTTTTCATCCATGACCATAACTATGCGCACTCACTTTCTTCTCCCGCTGGCACTACTGGCTGGCTTTCAGTTTTTTTGCCCTCAGAAAATGGCCGCCCAGCCTTACACGGTGGCCGACACTGTCTGGGCCAATCCGCTCCTGATCGAGGCCCAAGCATTGGTGCGGAAGGCCAACTACAAGGTGGCGCTGCCCAAATTGGACAGTGTGCTGCGGGTGCAGGAAGCGGTTTTTCCCGAAGGGAGCAAGGACATGGGCGCTGTGCTGCGCCTCACCGGGCGCTGTCATACACGGACGGGCGACCCGAAAAAAGGCAAGTCGTTCATGGAGCGGGCCAAGCCCATCGTCTACCGGTTCTACGGCGAGGCGGATGTGTTCACCGCTGGGCTGGAGTACGAACTGGGCGAAGCCACGATGGCGCTGGGCGACTATGCCCCAACGCTCGAACAGTACCTGAAAGCCGAGACCATGTACCTCGCCATTGAGGGGGAAAAAAGCGCGTCGCTGCTCACGCTTTACAGCAACATCGCCATTTGCCACTACAATCTGGGGCGCATTGACCGCGCCATCGAGTATGCGCTGAAAGTGATTCCGCCGCTCGAAGCCGCCAAAAACTACAAGACTTTGGCCACGAGCTACCACAACTTGGGAAACTTCTACCGCTTCAGCGGGCAACCCGTCGAGGGGGAGCGGTTTTACCGGAAAGCGCTGGAGAGTTGCAAACTGTCTGGAACGGAAAACTCGCTCACAGCAGGGATGATCTGGAACAACCTCGGCACTACGCTGGTCGGGAAAGGCGATTTCAGAACCGGGATGGAATACTTGCTGAAAGGCCAGGACATCAAGGAGAACGCCACCGACTACCGCTATCCCCTCACCATTGCCACCGGGCTACGCGACATCGGCAATGCCTACCGAGACGCGGGCGACTATGCGAAGGCGCTTCAGTGCCACCAGAAAGCACTGCGGGGCTTGTTGCAGTTTTCCGCAACGGCCTACAAGGACTTGGCAGCCAACTACTATGCGCTCGGCCACGACTACTTCAGGATGAACGAGCCGGACAGGGCCATCCTTTTTCTTGAAAAAACGCTGCAAGCCAGCCGGTTGGCTCACCCAGACAGCCGGAGCAGCACCGAAATCAATGCCTGCACTGCACTGGGCACTTTGTTTTTGCGGCGGGGTGATTTGGGCAAGGCCAAAGCAACCTACGAGCGAGCGCGCCAAATGGCCCAAGAAAACCCGGACGAAAAATCGAGGGAGTCCCCCGGCATTTATCTGGGGCTGGCGGCCTGCGCCGCTGCCGAGCGCGACGCGCAGCGCACCATAGAAATGGGGCAACGAGATATCGCCATCTCAAAGAAAAATTTGGGGGACAAGACGACGCATACAGCCCAGTACCGAGTTGAGTTTGCCCAATGCCTCGTGGACGTGGGCGAATGGGCTGCCGCCCAGAGCCAGTTGGATTCCGTGCTGACGAGTTTGGACTGGCACACCAAGCCCAATTTTAGCGACCTGAACCGGGTGGCCTTAGTCACTTCCGCTTTTGAGTTGAAAGGCAGGGCCATGCTGCGGCAGCATTCCCCCAAGCCCTCAGCGGCGGTGCTGCGCCAAATCCTGGCGGTCGGTGCCGAGATAGACCGCTTGTTCCCGGCCCTCCGGCAGGCATATTCCTACGGCGAATCGAGGGAGATGCTGACCCAAAGCCTGCGCACCGCCTTCGGCAACGCCATCGCCGCCAACCTGATGCTGCACGGCGAAACGGACAGTGCGCACTACCTGCACAGGGCCTTCGTGTATGCCGAAAAAACCAAGTCGCTGCGGCTCTACGAAGGCGTACAGGAATCCAACGCTTTGAAATACAGCGCTATGCCTGACTCCATCCTCGACCGTGAGCACAACTTGCGCGTGGACATCGCGGACTACGAAAAGCACCGATTCGACCTCGAAAGCAAAGGGGCTAACCCAACCGACAGCACTTTGCTGACGCTGAACAGCCATGTGTTCGACCTGCACCAAGCCTACGAAACCTTCCAAAAAACCCTCGAAACCGACTACCCTGACTACTACCGCCTCAAATACGACCTCCGGGTAGAGGACGTGGCCTCCGTGCAGCGCGACCTGCTTTACCCCGACATGGCGCTCGTGGAATACTTCGTGGGCGACAGCGCGGTGTACATTTTCACCATCCGAAAAAACGACTACTCCGTGCAGGAGGTCAAAAAAGACTTCCCCCTCGAAACCTGGGTGGCGCAACTCCGCACCGGCCTCACGGCCTTCCACACCGACCCGACACTGGCGACTTGGTACGACACGCTGTCCGGGATGTATACCGACGCGGCTTTCAAGATTTACCAAAAATTGGTGGCTCCCATTGCTGCCCAACTGCCCAAGTATGTCGTGTTCGTACCCGACGGAGTGCTGGGTTATGTGCCGTTCGAGGCGCTGCTGGTGGAAAAACCCCTGCTCCCCACCCGCTGGAACACCCACCGCTACCTGCTCAATGACCATACCGTAAGTTACTGCTACTCAGCCACCATGCTCCGTGAAATGCGCTACCGCAAGCACAAGCAGCAGCCTGAGTTGGGCTTTTTGGGCTTCGCCCCGCAGTACGACGGCGATACTAATCTGCTATCCAAACTTTACCCCTACACTGACGATATGCGCAAGGCCCTCAAGCCGCTGCCCCACTCTGGCGAGGAGGTGTATCGCAGTGCCAAAATCATGCAGGGCCAGGCATTTGTCGGTGCTGACGCGACCGAGGCCCGGTTTAATGAGATGGCCGGCCAAGCCCGCATCCTCCACCTCGCCACGCACGGGCAGGCCAATGACCGGTCGGGCGACTATTGTTTTCTGGCCTTCGAGGAGCGCAAAGACAGCCTCGAAAATGAACTGCTGTATGCCCGCGACATCTACAACCTCTCGCTCAACGCCGACCTCGTGACGCTCTCGGCTTGCGAGACGGGCATCGGCGAACTGCAAAACGGCGAAGGCATCATCTCGCTGGCCCGGGCTTTCGCCTACGCAGGGGCGAAGAGCATCGTCACCTCGCTGTGGAGCGTGAGCGATGCCAAGACGAAGGATTTGATGGTGGATTTTTACAAAAACCTGCGGCGCGGCGGGCTGAAAGACGAAGCCCTTCGGCAAGCCAAACTCGACTACCTGAAGCGGAACAAGGGCCAGGCGGCGCACCCGTTTTTCTGGGCGGGATTCATTGGCATCGGGGACATGGCTCCGGTGCGGAGGTGACGGGGGGATTCCTTTTTGCCACCGATGTATGATGGAAGCACGGGCCAAGCGCACGCACCCGTAAGCGTATGCGCACACAGGCAAGCCCGCCAGCCAGCACCCGCTCGCGCGTATGCGCGCGAGCGCATAATGCGCGAGCGCGCGAGCCAGCCCCCCCGCGACAACAACGGGGGGATCGCCTAAATTTTACCCAAAAACCACCACAGCGCAAGGGTACTTTCCAAGAGCAGAGCGAACGAAGGGGCAAACAACAACCACTCTTTTCACCCTTTCACTCTTGCTCAACATGAAAAAACGTTTCCTCGCCCTCGCGGCATTCGCCCTCTTCTGCTCCGCTCCGAGCCTCCATGCCCAATGGAAAGCCTACACCCCCGCCCTTTCCGACACCGTCGGCGCCTTCGATTTGCGCATCGCGCAGGGCAACAGCCAGGTGGCTTGGTGCGTCGCCATGAAGTACGACGTGACACCCACTACCTTCGCTTGGGTGCCTACGGACAGCCTTTTTTTCACCAAAACCGCCGATGGGGGCGACACTTGGAGCGCGGGCACCATCCCGATGGGCGTAGAGCCTTATGCCAGCAACATCTGCCCCATCAGCAGCACGACGGCTTGGGCAAGCGGTCTGGATGTTGATCTTGTCAGTTATGTGCTGCGCACCGACGATGGCGGTGCCACTTGGAAGCGCCAGTTGGAAGACGGGTTTGTAGGGGCTACTTCCTACGTTGACTTTGTGCATTTCTGGGACGACAAAAATGGGGTGGCGATGGGCGACCCCGCACCCTCGGCTACGGAGCCTGACCCGTTTTACGAAATCTACACCACCACCGATGGCGGGCTGACTTGGAGCCGGGTGCCGAGCGCCAGCATCCCGCCGCCCATCGCCGACGAGTACGGTGCTTCGGCCAATTATCAGGTCAGGGGCGACTATGTCTGGTTCCTCACCATTGATGTGGTCACGGGGGCCGGCAAACGGCTGTTCCGCTCCAAAGACCGGGGCCAGACCTGGGAGGTGCTGTCAGTGGCGGACAACCGGATCAACCTCTTTTCCTTCGCCGACACGCTGCATGGTTTGGGGGCAAGGCGCATCTCCCCCACCCAAGCCCAACTGATTTTCACCGCTGATGGCGGCGACACTTGGACGGACTTAGCGCTGTTTGCGAGTTCGCAGTCTGCCACGAGTTATGTGCTCATCCCGAAATCCAACTACATCATGGTGACGCGTCGCGCCAACAACGTGACGGGGCCGTTCAGGACTACGCTGAGCAAGGACTTGGGCAAAACTTGGATGGAACTGAGCACGGGCACGGGCGAACACGCCGCTGCTTTGAAATTCGATAGCCCGACGCTGGGCTACGGCGGCGAGTGGCAGCCTACGGGCCACGCCACCCGGATGTACAAGTACGCGGGCAGCCCGCTCACGGGCCTACTCTCCGGCATTGTGCTGGATGCCCGCGTCACCGTCGGCCCCAATCCAACTGTCGATCAGGTCAATGTCGAGATCGAAGTGGCCGAGCCAGCCGAGTTCCTGCTGCTGCTCCACGACGCGCAAGGGCGGCTCATGGAGCGCAGAACCGTTGGAAAAACAGCCGTCGGCAATACCCGATTTGACCTGAGCCACCTGCCAGCGGGCCTTTACACCCTCACGGTGAGCAGCGAAAAGGGTTACTTGACGCGAGTGATTTCTAAGATTTAGGGCCTCGCAGGCACACAGGTGTCACAGCCGTTTCCTCAACTGCTCCAGCAGCCAGGGCCGCTCTGCCAGCAGCGGGGCGGCTTCGGCTTTTTCCAGCAGTTTCTGCGCCTTGCTTTTGTTGCCGAACGCCCCGACCATGCCGCGCAGGAGGTCAACGAAGGTGTTGTTCATCTGAAAAATATCGGGCGGCAGGTGCTTCTTGCCTTGCCGGAAAACGAAGAGTTTGAAGTTCTCGATTTTGGGATCGAGCAGTGGAGAGTTGGTCTCGTAGTAGATTTTCAGTTCGAGTTTGCGCACCATCAGGTTGTTGAACAGGTCGTCGGAGCCGTCCAGCAGGAGATCAAGCGCACGGTCGTATTCCCGCAGGTGGTAGTGGTAGTTGGCGAGCGTGTAGTTGTAGAGTTCGGCGGGCAGCGGCACGCCCACGATGCGGTCGCGGCACTGTGGCATCACTTCTGCCAGCCACTGGAAGTCGTGGGCGATGAGGCCGGCCTGCACCATGTTGAGGTAGGTGGAGGACTGTATTTTGCCATTTTCGTACAGCAATTGGCGTTGAAAGCAGGATTTGAACAGGGCTAAGTTGAGGTCGGCAAACTCTAATTTGCCCCGGTTGTAGTGCCAAGTGCAGTGGTTGCGGGCGTACACATAGAGGGCGCGGAGCATTTCGTCGGGCAGGAGATGGGCGTGGGCCTCGAGGTCTTGCCAGAAAGTGCGGAGCGCGGCCTCGTCGTAGTGTTCGGGGGATCGCACAAAGTCGAAGCCCGTTTTGAGGAGGCGGAGCAGGGCTTCGTGGTCGAGATCGGCGATTTGGACAGCGGCAGGGATGGCGGCGGCCAGTGTTTCGGCCAGCGTGTCGTCCGTGCCGGATTTTCGGTAAGTAAAAAACAGGCTGTTGAGCAGGTAGAGCGACTGCACGAGATGGGCGCGGTGGAGGCTGCGGATGGATTCGGCGAGGTGCTGCTGGCTGTGGCGGTTCTGGAGATCGGTGGCGAGCAGGTGCTGTTCGGACTCGGCGAGGTGCCGCTCGCGCCAGTATCGGGCATCGTGTACGGGGTTCTGGCTTTGCTCAGTGTGGAGTTTTTCCAGTAAAACTGTGGCGCGCTGGGGGAGGCCGCGCTGGCGGAAAAACGCGGCGAGCCGCAAATTTTCGGGCACTTCAAAATCGGTGGCCGTGATGAGCGCGGCAAACTGCTTCGCCAACTGGTGGAGCCTGCTCATGGCGACATCCAACTTGCCCTTCACGAAGGGCTTGCCGGGATACACTTTGAGATAGACCTGCTCGGCGGCCAGATTGGGGTGGCCGAAATCGAGCGCGTAGGGGCGCAAGCCCTCCCAAAGCGCGATGCTCTCGCGGGCATTGGGGCCGTCGTTGAAGTAGGGCGAGTGGACAAATTTGTGAAAATCAGCCAGTTCGTCCGCTGTAAACACGGAGAGGGTTTCGAGCAGGGAGGAATTGATCATGCAGCAAAAATACATCGGGCAGATAAATCTCTACTTTTCATCATCAAAATCAACCACACCATGTCGAATCACCCATTTTCTTGGGCGGTGGCCGTTGCCGCTGTCTTTTCCATTTGGCTTGCTCCGGCAGCAGCCCTTGCACAGCAAAAAGAGCGGCCCCAAAACAAGGAGGGCATCATCGTAGATGAAATCATGATGCTGACCACAGCAGCCAAAGGCGCAGAGCCGCTGGCCTGTTGCCCCTACGCGCGCACCCGCGCCGACACGCTGGCTCCCGGCAAATCGTGCCGCGTGACATGGAAGGAGGGCAAAACTTTCGGGCGCGACACGCTCCGCCTCGTCCGGTTGGAAATTATGAAAGGCGGGGCATCCGTCGCCAAATTCACCGTCAGCCTTAAGCCCCAGCAAAAGCCGATGGCGATGCAGTGCATGAAAGGTTTTGGATGCACGGGCACCTGGGAGGCTTTCCCCTGGAAGTCGCCGAAGGGCAACTATCTGGAACACACGACCCACAAGTTTCGGTTGACCCCGAACAACGCGACGTATTTCACGGTGCAAAATTTGGATGACAAAACGCCCATCACGGTGAAGGTGAACCCTTGCGAGTAGGCGGGGGAGCGTCATTTCGTCAGTCGTCATTTCGTCAGTCCATGACCCAATGACGACTGACGAAATGACAAATGACGATCCATGACGCACACCGCACGGAGGCATCCCAGAAGGGGTGCCTTTTTTGTTCGCGCCACACTGC
>JAYSUY010000839.1:0-3443 GCA_043718855.1 Saprospiraceae bacterium
TCAACATGATATATCTTGGCCATCACAGACTTGTTTTTGTTCTGAAAAAAGCAAAGTTAGACTCCTTACCCGACAGTATTAAATTGACTGACTACTAAGTTTTTACGAACTATGAAGGATAAACTATGAACCATGAGACAAACACCACCAACCACCAATCACCAATCACCAATCCAATCACCAATCACCAATCCAATCACCAATCACCAATCACCAATTACCAATCACCAGTCACTGATCCGCCGCTGCTTCGACCTTGCCCGCCTCGGCGCGGGCCATGTATCGCCCAATCCGATGGTAGGTGCGGTGCTGGTACACGAAGGCCGCATCATCGGCGAAGGCTGGCACCAACGCTGGGGCGAGGCACACGCTGAGGTGAACTGCATACGGTCAGTTCGGTCTGAAAATCAGCACCTTATCCCTCAATCTACCCTGTACTGCTCGCTCGAGCCGTGTTTTCATTTTGGGAAAACACCACCCTGCGCAGACCTGATTTTAGAACAAAAAATCCCCCGTGTCGTCATCAGCAATACCGACCCCAACCCCAAAGTTGCGGGCCAGAGCATTGCCAAACTCCGCGCTGCCGGGGTGGAGGTGCTGACCGGGATACTCGAAGCCGAAGGCCGCTGGCTCAACCGGGCATTCTTCACCTGGATCACCGAGCAGCGACCCTACATCGTGCTGAAATGGGCGCAGAGCAGCGATGGCTACCTCGCTCGGTCTGGTGAGCGCACCGCTATCAGTGGCCCCGCTTCGCAGCGGCTGGTACACCGCTGGCGCAGCGAAGCGGACGCGATTTTAGTGGGTACCAACACCGCCCTCACCGACAACCCGCGCTTGGACACGCGGCTTTTTTCAGGAAAAAACCCGCTCCGGGTGGTGTTCGATGTACAGGGAAAAATCCCCGCCGGGCATCACCTGCTGGATGGGAGGGTGGAGACTTGGGTGTACGGTAGCCCGGCATTCAGGCCGTCGGGAAACACGCCGTTCACGGCGGACGGAGTGGACAGCGGCGTAAACGCCCCCTCTCCCGACGGCGTGAATGTCGTGCTACCAGTACCCGTTACCTTCAAACCTACTAAAGGTAAAGTACAGATTCCCAACCTGTTGCAAGACCTTGCAGCCGACAACCGCGCTATCCTGCTCGTAGAGGGCGGGGCCGATGTGCTGCGCCAATTTCTGGACGGCGGCTGGTGGGACGAGATTCGGGTGCTGGAAAACGCCGGTCTGCGCTTGGGCGGCGGCGTGGCGGTGCCGGTGGTGCCGGGTGCCGCTTTTTTAGCCGAAAAATGGGCGGTAGGTGGAGATGTAGTGCAGGTGTTTGTCAGCCAGCCTCCTCCAAATCCACAGCATCAAAATTGATGCGAGCGTAAATGTCACGCAAGGTCACAGACTGACCGTTGAGGAGGAAAGCGTCGTCCATTTCGTCCAAGACCTTTTTTTGCCAGCCTTGCTCGGTGTCTGTTTTTTCGTACAGGTACACCATCGGGTGGACGCTTTCGACGTAGATGATTTGGCGCAGGGAGAGGATGCGTTTGTAGCAGGGCAGTTTTTCCCGGAAGTCGCGGCTTCGGATGCTGGGCGACAAAACTTCGGCGATCACAAGGGGCGACATCTCTGCGGTCATGCCGGGCCGATAAGTGAAAATTTCACCTGACACTTGAACTACCGAGGCATCTGGGTTGAAAACATCTTGGCAATGAGCGGCATACACGGGGCGGTTGGCATTGCACACCTCAAAGGAATTTCCTTCAAAGTTTCGCTCGAAGAGGTAACCAAGCCGAGAGGCAATTTTGGTGTGAGGTTTGGATTCGTAGCTCATGGACAAGATGATTTCATTGTTTTGGTACTCCACCCTGTTTTCGCTGTGTTCCAGCACCTCCCAAAATTCGTCCCATGAACCGGGGATGCGCACCATGCTCAAGCCCGTTTGGGCAAGCTCGGCGGCAGTCATCGGAAATTCTGATATCGTGCTCATGCGCTCCAATTTTTGGACAAATTTAGCAAGTTTTATTCACGCAAACACCACGTCCAACGCCTCACCAATTTTCCCAGCCGCAAAGTCCAAGTCTGCATCGGTGTGCGCAGCGGAGACGAAGCCCACTTCGTAGCCCGATGGGCCGAAGTACACGCCGCGCCGTAGGCATTCGATGTGCATTTTTTTGAACAGGCTCATGCCCGCACCGTCGATTTGGTCGGAGCGGCTGATGCGCTGGCGGGTGAAGGTGGGCCAAAAAATGGAGCCAACGCTGGGGAAGGTCGCTTCATAGCCCCGCTGGTCACAGTGATTTTGCAGGGCAGTGGTAAAGCGCAACGTCTTGGTTCTCAGGCTGGAGTAGAACCCTGGCTTCAGCAGTTCGGTCAAAGTAGCAAATCCCGCAGCCATCGCCACTGGGTTGGCACTCAGGGTGCCAGCCTGGTACACCGGGCCGAGCGGGGCGATCTGCTCCATGAGGGCGCGGTTGGCGGCGTAAGCACCGACGGGCATTCCGCCGCCGATGATTTTCCCGAAAGTGATGATGTCCGGCTGGATGCCGTAGAGGCCCGCTGCGCCCTCGAAGCCGACGCGGAAGCCGGAAATTACTTCGTCAAAAATGAGCAGCACGCCGTGTTCGGTGGTTTTTTCCCTCAAAAACTGGAGGAACGAGCGGTCTTGCAGCAACAAGCCGTTGTTGGCTGGAACGGGTTCTATGATGACAGCGGCTACCTGCCCAGCGTGTTGGCGCAAGGCGGCTTCGAGCGCATCTGGGTCAGCCAGCGGCACCACGATGGTCTCCTGAGCAAACGACTCCGGTACGCCCGCTGAGGTACTGATGCCAAACGTGGCCAAACCTGATCCGGCTTTCACCAGCATCGAGTCCACGTGGCCGTGATAGCAGCCCTCAAACTTGATGATTTTGCTGCGCCCCGTTGCGCCTCGCGCCAGCCGGAGGGCACTCATCACCGCCTCAGTGCCGCTGCTCACGAAGCGCAGCATCTCGAAGTAGCGGTGGTTGTCGAGGAGGAGTTTTCCGATCAGGTTGTCGTGTGGCGTGGGGGTGCCAAACGACATCCCGTTGGCTACGGTGGCTTGCACCCGCTCCAGCACTGCCGGGTGTACATGGCCGAGAATGAGCGGCCCCCAGGAGCAACAAAAATCGACAAACATTTGGTTATCAACATCATGGAGGTGGCAGCCTTCGCCGCGCTCAAAAAAAATGGGCGGCCCTTCTACGCTTCGGAAAGCCCGCACAGGGCTGTGCACGCCGCCGGGGAAATACTGTTGGGCGGCTTCAAAAAGTTCGCCGCTGCGGGCGCGAGTGAAAGTGTCGGGGGTTGGGTAGTTGCGCTGATTCATGCCGCAAAAGTAGGGCAGCGGGCGGGTGGTCTGGGTGGGCAGGACAATGGTTTGACGGAAAAATGGCAACCGGAAGACACCTCGTAGGTTTTTAAAAACCTACGAG
>JAYSUY010000840.1:0-3442 GCA_043718855.1 Saprospiraceae bacterium
GGGGGGAGTCGGCGCTGCTCAACTCATCTACCAGAGCGTAGCGGATGTGAAAGAGTTGCGCGTTCTCCTCGCTGTGCAGCACCTCTTCGTTGCTCAGCACGGTCTTTGCTTCGGGGTCCCAGTTCACCATGCGTAGGCCCCGGTAAAGTTTGTCTTTGCGGTAGAGGTCACAGAACACGCTCAGGCAGTCGGCCACATAGTTTTTGTCCATCGTGAACGCCGTGCGGTCCCAGTCACACGACGCGCCGAGTGTGCGCAGTTGCGTCAGGATAATGCCACCGTATTTTTCTTTCCACTGGTAGGCGTACTCCATAAACTCTTCCCGGCTCAGGTCGGCTTTGCGCAGTTTCTTCTCCTCTCTAAGCCAATGCACCACTTTCGCCTCCGTAGCGATGCTGGCATGGTCGGTGCCAGGTACCCAGCAGGCGTTTTTGCCATCCAGCCGGGCTTTACGGATGAGGATGTCTTGGATGGTGTTGTTGAGCATGTGCCCCATGTGCAACACGCCCGTCACGTTGGGCGGCGGTATCACGACAGTGAACGCTTCGCGTTCATCAGGGGTGCTGCGAAAATAGCCTCGGCTTTCCCAGTGGGCGTACCAGCGTTGCTCAATTTCAGATGGGGTGTAGCGGGTGGAAAGTTCCATATCTTGTGACTGGTGGACTGGTGATTGGTAAAAAAGAAAGGCGCAACTAACTCACATAGAGTCAATTGCGCCTTTGATAGTCGGAATGGTTGGATTGGAACCAGCGACCTCGTTGTCCCGAACGATACACGTTACCGGGCTGCGCTGTATCCCGTCTCTGTGTGAGATGTTATGCAAATCAACTCTCACAACCTCGCTTAGGACTCCGCTTCTCCTCCATTTTGGAGCCGAACAAGGGATTTGAACCCTCGACCTGCTGATTACGAATCAGCTGCTCTACCGCTGAGCTAATCCGGCTTGTTGATTTTGCCCCACTCGACCTTCCCGATGAAAAATCGGGATGCTCTACCGCTGAGCTAATCCGGCTTGTTCAATACTGCTCTCCGTTGAAAGCGGCGGCAAATGTAGTACGACTTCTGAAACACAGCCAAACCAGCGACTGAAAAATTTCTCTTGAACTTTACTTCAAGTCGTTCGTGGGGTTTTGTTGTCCTTTGCTCTCGGTTTCGGTCAAACAACGGCAGTCAGTGCCAAAACATTCCCTCATCGGTGATGTTTCCATTTTCCATTCATCTGTCCTACGATGCAAGCGAACGAACAAGTAGATGTGATCATTTACCGGGTTAGCGACAACGGCCTAGAGGTTTTTTTGGTCAATCCCAACACCCAGAGCGAGAGGGGCGGCGAACCTTGGCAAGCACCCACTGCTGGCGAAGGCACACCTGAACGCCTGAGCAATTGCATCAAACTGGATGCTGTAGTATCGCCCAACGGCGAATCGCGCAAAGCCATCGCGGTGGAAGCTGACTGGCACGAAATCCCTTCGCTCCGAGCCTTGATTTACGAAGACTACCGCGTGGCCAAAGAAAAAGCCAAGCAGCACATCAAAAATTTGCTGCCCGACATCGAAACTGGCTCCTTTGTCGCCGTAAAAGAAGCATTTAAGCGAGTCATGCCAGAGCAGTATGCTTTCTTGAAAGAGTTAAAAGACATCGTGACGGAAAAAAATCAGACCAAATATCTCTGACAGATTTTTTCAAGGGCTTCTTGGAAATGCTGCCCTGTATTTTTACCTTTGCGGGCGTTTTTCGCAACACGTCTAACATTACAGCGCACAACATAATGGAAATCATTGCCTTACAAGGTCATAGAAAAGAAAGTTCTGGCAAGCAGGAAGCAGCCAAACTCCGCCGCAGCGGCTTAGTGCCAGCGATCATGTACAAAAGCGGCGGCGGCGACGCAACACAGTTCAGCCTCCACGCGCCGGACTTCCGCAACTTGATATACACGCCCCAATTCAAAATGGCAGAAATCACACTGAATGGCCAAATTCACAAGTGCATCGTGAAGGACATCCAGTTTCACCCGGTGACAGACGAAGTTCTGCACCTTGATTTTCTGGAATTGGTACCCGGCATGAAATTCAAGGCAACCGTTCCTGTACGGTACGTTGGTCAAGCACCTGGCGTGAAAGAAGGCGGCAAATTCCTTCCCAAATTGCGCTCAGTCAACATCCTCACCACGCCCGAGAAGGCTGTGGATGAAGTGTCGGCAGACATCTCGACCATGCAGTTGGGCTCCACCATTCGGGTGCGCGACATCATGGTCCCTGCTGGCGTGGAAATTACTAACACTGGTGCCGTTCCGATCGCTTCGATCGAAATCCCACGCGCACTTCGCGGCAAGTAAACCGGAGCATTTTCAGCAAAACATACCAGAGAGGCGAAGCGCAAATTGCGTTTCGCCTCTCTGCATTTTAGCCGTCCTTTTTCGGTTCTTTGCCCCATCGCTCCATTCGGGCGAAGTCACCCGCACCGCTACCGCGCTCGATGACCGACCTTCAGCAGCAGCACAACGACGCTTTCCGCGCCTTCCTCGACACCCTTAACCCTGCCCAGCGGCAGGCCGTGGAGCAGGTGGAAGGCCCAGTGCTCGTGGTGGCCGGCCCTGGCACTGGCAAAACCCACATCCTTACCGCCCGCATAGGCAATATCCTGCTGCGCACCGACACGCGAGCCCAGAACGTGCTGTGCCTCACCTTCACCGACGCAGGTGCCAGCGCCATGCGCCAGCGACTGCTCCAACGCATTGGCCCAGAGGCACATCGGGTACCCATCTACACTTTCCATGCCTTCTGCAACCGCATCATTCAGGAAAATATGGAGCAGTTTGGGCGAGGCAACATCGAACCTGTCACCGACTTGGAGCGCATCGAAATCGTGCGCCACCTCCTGCAAAAACTGCCGCCCGAGCACCCGCTCCGCGAAGGCAGGAAGGACGTTTTTCAGTACGAAGGCCACCTGCGCGACCTATTCGCATCTATGAAAAAAGAAGGCTGGGCACCCGGTTTTGTCCTCAAAAAAGTAGATGAATACCTCAAGGGCCTCCCTACAAACCCTGATTTTTTATACCAAAAAAAGACCCGTACTGCACAAAAAGGCGACCCCAAAACCGCCCAAATCGAAGAAACGACCGAAAAACTCACCCGCCTCAAAGCCGCCGCTGACCTCTACCCCAAGTACCTCCACGCTATGGAGCGAGGCAGCCGCTACGACTACGAGGATATGCTGCTCTGGGTCACGAAGGCTTTTGAAAAAAACGAGGCCCTGCTCCGCACCTATCAGGAACGCTATCAGTACGTGCTGGTGGACGAGTTTCAGGACACCAACGGCGCCCAGTATCGCCTGCTCCAGATGTTGCTCGACTTCTGGGAAACGCCCAATATTTTTATCGTCGGCGACGATGACCAGAGCATCTACGAATTCCAAGGAGCGCGTTTGGAAAACCTCCTGCACT
>JAYSUY010000085.1:0-6468 GCA_043718855.1 Saprospiraceae bacterium
ATCCACACAAGCCAAGCCTTTTGGGAGGTCACCTGAGTCCGGGTTGTGTAGATATCTCCGCTTCGCTACGATATGACAATTCGTTTTTCTCTAATCTAATAAAGTAGAACTAGAGCAAATTTCGCAAAAAATATAGTGTCGCTCCTCACTCTTCTCGCTTGCTGTTCCAGTAAAAATACAGCGGCACCCCCGTCAGCATCAGCACTACGCCCAGCCCGGCTTCGCGTGGGTGGGTCATGCAGGTGACTACGATCAGCGCGGCGCAAAACACGACGAACAAGGCTGGCACCACCGGGTAGCCCCACACTTTGTAGGGCCGCTCGGTATCCGGCTCACGGCGACGCATGATGAACACACCAAGTGCCGTAGCGCCGTAGAAGAAGAAAGCGGCGAAAATCAGCATATCTGTCAACTGGTCGAAACTACCCGAAAGCACGAGTAGGCAAGCCCAAAGGCCCTGCATCCAGAGGGCGGGGTTGGGCGTGTGGAACTTCGGGTGTATCTCCTCGGCCCGCTTGAAAAACAGGCCGTCTTTGGCCATCGCGTAGTACACACGCGGCGGCATTAAGATGGTAGCATTGGTGCAGCCCAGCGTAGTGATGAGGATGATGACAGAAATCAGCGTAGCACCAGTGCCCCCCGCAAAATGCCGCACGACTGCTACCGCTGCGATGTCGTTTTGAGTCTTGTAAACATCCACCAGTTGGTCTATCGGCAGCACATATAGGTAAGTGAAATTGACCAGCATATAAGCACCGATGATGACCATCATGCCAGTAAACAGGGCCAGCGGCAGGTTGCGGTTGGGGTTCTTGATTTCGCCACCGATAAAGCCCAGCGTGTTCCAGCCTTCGTAGGCCCAAAACGCGGCGAGCAGAGCGGTGAACATGGCTTTGATGAAAGCACCATCTGTCCAGTTGTGCGGCACATAATTCGTGGCTGGGGTCTGGAAGTTGGCAAAACTGCCTCCACCGAACAACAGACCAGACACCACGATGCCCAACAGCCCGATAATGACCAAGCGGGTAATCCAGGTGCTGAGCGCAGCCGCGCCTTTTAGGCCGCGCGTGTTCAGGAAAGTCAACACCAAAATCAGGAGGATGGTCAGGGCTTTCACGCCCGCATTTTCGAAGGGCTTGAACACCAAAAACTGGATGTTCTCGACCGATTCGGGCAAGTGCGGCAGGGGAAATATGGCGTTGAACGACTGCGAAAAGACGTAGGCGATACCCGCCACCGCAGCAGTTTTGATGACAGCAAACGTACTCCAACCCCACATAAAGGCCATAAATCGCCCGTAAATGCGCCGAAAATACACATACTCCCCTCCTGAGTCGGCCATCATTCCCGCGATCTCGGCATTGCTCAAAGCCCCGCACAGGCTGATGATACCGGCCAGCACCCAGGCCCACAACACGAGATCGGGCGACAGCAATTCCGCCGACATAGGTGCTACTTTTTTGTACACGCCCGACCCGATGACGGAACTGACGACGAGAATGGTGGCGGCCCCAAGCGTGAGGCTGCGGATGAGTTGACCTTGTTGTTTTTCCATAGGGACAAACGTAGCACTGCTTTTCCAGAAGCCTGTGTTTTGAAGCACAAAAGGCACGAAAAGCGCATAAAGAACGTCGGCAGGGTTTTGAACCCCTGCCGACGTTTGCTCAGTTGGCTTCCGCGTACTTCTTGAAGTTGTCCAAAATGGCCTGCCAGCCGCCGCGCTGCAACTCAACGGAGTTTTCAGTTTCGGCTTCAAAGGATTCTACCACTTCGGTTTCATTGCCATTGCTGGAAAAAGCGATCTCCACTTTCCGGTCGTCGCCGAGGGTGTAGGCGATTTTCTGGTGCGTTACTACCTCGTCGTACACGCCGCCAAAGTCGAACCCAAAACTGCCGTCCTTCGCGGCCATGTGGGAGGTGAACGCGCCGCCTACGCGCAAATCGTTGGTGGCAGTGGTCGTGTGCCAGTCATCGGAAGCATGGTTCCACTGCGTGATGTGCTCAGGGCTGGTCCAGAACGACCAAACTTTTCCCAGTGGAGCGTTGACAGTGGCAGCTATGGTGATGATTGTTTTGTTTGTGGCAGTCATGATGTTGATGTGTTTTTAGTGAAAAAAATGTTTTGATGATAGTGCCTGGGCGGCCTCACTTGTCGGGTATTTTTACTTGTCTACCATGTTCAGCCAAGTTTTTATCGCCCCTTGCAACGCTTCTTTTTTGGATTCGACATCTTCCAAATCCTTGAAAACCGCCAACCTCCTCCCGTCTTTGTAATCGCCTTCCAGCAACCCAGTCGTGTCGTTTATTTTGGCTCCCGAAGGAAAAACGAGCATGATTCGACCTTTGAAAAGGTTGAAAACCACGATTTCCCTTTTGTATTCCTTGGGGTCAAACGGCTGCATTTCACCGGTGTAGTAGCAACTTGGGTTGTTCCATTTTATCCGCTCTCCGATTTCGGAGTCTGTACTCAAAATGATCTGCCGGATGGCCTCCACCACTTCCGCAAGAGCTGGTTCCAGTTTTTGGATATGCTCAGTGACTTGTTCTTGATTAGTCAATTTTTTCATGGTGGAAAAACTTAGGCGAAGTGGTGTTGTGTAGTAGTGAGGCGGTGACTTTGAGTCACCGCCTCACTTGACTTTACGCTTGCTCGTAAGCCTGTTCCAAATCAGCCATCACAATTTTGGTCATTTTCATCATAGCCTGCATCACGTTGTTGGCCTTCACGGGGTTCGGGTCGCTCAAGTATTTTGCCAAAACTGGCGGCACCACCTGCCACGACACCCCGAATTTGTCCTTCAACCAAGCACACTGGCCCTCCTGACCGCCGTCGGCGATCAGCCCGTTCCAGAAGTAATCAATCTCTTCCTGCGTATCGCAGCGGATGACGAACGACACCGCTTCGTTGAACTGAAACGCGTGCGGCCCGTTGTTGTCCATCACCATAAACTTCTGACCGTCAAGGCCAAACTGGGCGTGCTGCACCGTGCCAGCCACCCCGCTGGGGTCGTTCTCGCCGTACCGCATGATGCCGTCTGTTTTGGCATTTTTGAACAGAGAGGAGTACAAGTTCAAGGCTGCTTCCGCCCGTCCGTGCTGCTCGCCGACGAACAGTAGGCTGGGGGTAAATTTCTGCCCCACATCGGCCAACTTGCCCAACGACATTTGCCAAGTAAGCCCGTAGCGGTCTTGCAACCAACCGTACTTTTCAGCCCAAGGATACTGCTGGAGTGCCATCATCACCATGCCGCCTTCGGAGAGTTTTTGCCAAGCCGCATTCAACTCCACCTCGGTTTCGCAGACGACATAAAACGAAATCGCAGGGTTGAACTGGAACCGAGGGCCGCCATTGAGCGCGGCAACCCGCTGTCCGCCGAGCGAAAAACTGGCTGTGAACACCGTATCGCCGTTGCGGTTCAGGTGGAGGATTTTGGAGTTGGGGAAAACCGAAGTGTACAGGTTTAGGGCTTCCTCGATTCGGTGGTCGAACCAGAGGAACGGCGTGATTTTCTGTGTCTCCGCCAGTTCCTTAACCTTTTGCAAGGCCTTGGGGAACATGCCGAGGAACATATCGGCAAACGAATTGTCCACATCCACCTCCACCGTCAGTTCAATGCCGCCATCCGTTTCCCTCAGGGTGTAGTTTTCCATAGCCCCCGCCCAGCCTTTGGCTGCTGCGCTGTTAAAATCTTCCACACCATCCTTCATTTCGCCGAGATGCTCGAACGACATGAACGCGTAAGGGATCAGCCGGGCGATCCTGCTCACCATGCCCGATCCGCTGCCATCCCCGAAAATGATTTTGCTGCCTTCCTGCCAGTCGCTCTCAGCGCGGGAGCCTTCGTGGAATGCCGCCGTCCACTGGCGGTAGGTCGCGTCGTCCCAGAGGGTGTTCCAGACTCTGGTTTTCGATGCGTTGATGTGGGTGGAGAAATTGAGTTTTTTCATCAAAAAAGAAGTTGAAAATTAGGTGCTAATTGGTTGATTGTCAAATTTTTCGGCTGGATAAAAGTTCGCCTCAGCATAAATTTTAAGGCCACATTATGGGAGGTTCGACTTGGAGCCGAACCTCCCATAAATGGCACTACTTGCTTTTCTTTTCCGCTGCTTTTGCCGCATTTTGTACGACCCTGAACGCCACGATTCTGCCGATCAAATCCAACGGCATGGGTTCGTCAATCGGAAATTGAACCGAGCCTTTCCCCTGCTTGTACACCGAAAGTTCTTTTTCAAACGCCTCGTGTCCTGAGGGCGTGGCATAAAACCCGATGTGGTTTTTGAACGCAGCGAAGTGAACCAAATGGCCCTGCTGCGTAAAAGTTGGGATCGCGTAACTGATGGTCTCCGTCGCATCAGGGGCTGCCTTGCGGATGGTCGCCCGGATTTGCTCCAAAATAATTTGGATTGCCTCCGGGAAGCCGGCGATGTACTCGGCGATGTTGTTGGGCTTGTTCGTCGTCATGCGATGCTATTTTTTGCCCGCTCCATTTGGTGAAACAGAAAATAAGAAGCCGCCAGCGGGATAAAAAACAACAATGGGAAAATCACCTGAAAACCAAAGCCTTCCACCACCCAGTTGCTCACCGCTGCCCCAATGAAATTGAAGGTGAATCCGGCATACGCCCATTCTTTCAGCCTCGCCGGAACGAAGGGTAGCACGAGCGCAAGCGAACCGATGACGCTAAAAATATTGACCATCGGACCAAAATACGGCGGGTAGCCATAGTGTGCCATCCCCGCTTTAGACTCCTGGCTGCCGAAGAACACAATGGTCATGATGCCACACCAGAAAAAGATCACACCTGTGGCGATCCAGAAAATGATTTTCGTCTTGTTCATGGTTCAAAAAAACTAAAAATGAAGAGTTGATGGGACTATTGCCACTTATTGGAGACTTTCTCAAGGTTGTGGGTAGTCGTAGTTCACCATCCACTGCACACCAAATGCGTCGGTCAGCATGCCGAAATACGCCCCCCAGAAAGTGTCAGCAATCGGCATAGTCACTTGGCCGCCCGCCGAGAGCGCGTGGAACAGTTGGTCGGCCTCTTCCTTGCTGGTTGCCGCAATCGAAATGTTGAACAGGTTGCCTTGCACACCGTTGATGAAATCGGGCGGACAATCGCTGCCCATCAGCACACAGTCGCGAACAGGTAGTTCAACGTGCAAAATTTTTTGAGCCTCGCTTTCTGACATGGGCGTTTCGGAGGCTGGCATATTGCTGAAGCGAGAGAGCATCGAAAACTCGCCACCAAACACGGATTTGTAGTGGTTGAACGCCTGCTCGCAGGTGCCGTTGAAGTTGAGGTAGGTGGTGAGAAATGCCATGTGGCGTGAATTCTTGAAATGAAAAATATGGTAGACAAAGCCAGGTACGAAACGATTTGTGTCGTAAATTAAATGATTTTGATAAGACAAAGGTGACATCACCTGCATTTTTTAAGTGAGTGGCGAATGCGACAAGTTAGCGGGTCGTTTGCGACAAAACTTTTTGTTTTTAAAAAATAAAGCAATTAAGAGCGGCTGTTTTACTTTTGCGGGAAAGATTAGAAGGTCTCGAAATGAAAAAAATCTCCATCCTCGTCCCCGAGACCGCCATCTTGGCCGCCATCGTTGATCCCCGCTACATGTTCACGGCGGTCAACCAGTTTCTGGCTTCTGCCGGGAAGCCGCCGCTCTTCGACGTGCAACTCGTGGGCCTCACGAAGGAAGTGCGGCTCAACGATGGGCTGTTCACCATACACCCCGACAAACTGCTCGACGAGGTGCAGCAAACCGACCTGATCTTCATACCCGCTCTGAGTGGCGACCTGAAAACCGCCCTCGAACTCAACCAAGCCCTCACCCCCTGGATTGTTCGGCAATACCGCGACGGCGCGGAAGTCGCTTCGCTCTGCATCGGGGCTTTTTTGCTGGCTTCCACCGGACTGCTGCACGGCAAACAATGCTCTACCCACTGGCTGTTTGCCAACGAGTTCCGCCAGATGTTCCCTGATGTGGAACTCATGGACGGCAGCATCATCACCGAGAGCGATGGTATTTATTCGAGCGGTGGCGCGAGTTCGTACTGGAATCTGCTGCTGTACCTCGTGGAAAAATACACCAACCGGGAGACCGCAATACTCGCCTCCAAGTTTTTTGCGATTGATATCGACCGCACCAATCAGTCGGCTTTTATGATATTTCAAGGTCAAAAAGACCATCCAGACCTCGAAATCCAGCAAGCGCAGGACTTCATTGAGCAGCACTTTCAAGAAAAAATAGCCGTGGAGCGGTTGGCTGACATGGTGGCCGTCGGCAGGCGAAGTTTCGAGCGACGCTTCAAAGCAGCCACCAACAACACGGTGGTGGAATACGTGCAGCGGGTAAAAATCGAGGCGACGAAGCGCAAGTTGGAAAGTAGCCGCATGAACGTGAACGAGGTGATGATGGATGTGGGCTACACCGACACGAAGGCGTTTCGGGATGTGT
>JAYSUY010000841.1:0-3442 GCA_043718855.1 Saprospiraceae bacterium
TCGTCGGTTAAAATGTCCCGCATTGCGCCCTCCTCATGCCTCATGGCGCAAAAAATCTGTCTCGCCTACTCGTACGTCACCTGCCGGATGCGACACTAGAGTCTTCAGAATCAAAACTTTGCGTCTCTGCGCCTTTGCGAGACACTTGTGCCGTGATACTTAGAACCTGAAGGTAAACGCGAAGCGGTAGTCCCATGGCGACTGGTAGGCATTGATGTCGTTGGCGATGGCGAAATTATGAAAAATGCCAATTTCAGAACCAGGCCCACCTTCGCCATTGGAGAAGTTGTAGCCTGCACCAATGTACTGCGCAAAGCGCTGAATGGTAATTTTGCTGATGGTGTTGTTGGGTAAAAGTTCATAAGGCTCCTGTACCCACTGGTTGCCGACTTCGCCTTGCAGGAAAAAGCCCTTGAACACCCGTGCACGCACGAAAACACCCGCCTCAGTATTGAACAGGTTGATTGCTTTGTAACCCTGAATTTTTTGGGAAGTGAAAAAGATCGACAGGCGTGGCCCTGCTGAAAGCCAGTTGTTGAATTTATAACCGACCATCGGCGATACCCCAAAGCCAAAGGCACTGCTGCCGTTAAAGCCGGAAAATCCGATGTTGACACCGCCTCCATACCAGAGCCTGTCGAGGAAAGGGGTTTCTTCTTTTTTACCTTTTTTCTCTTTTTTGCTGCTGTCGGTGACCCGAAACTGGGCCTGAGCATTTTGCGAAGCAAAAAGTAGGCAAAACAGGAGGAGCAGGAGGAGGGGCGCGAAACGGGAATGCTGTGTGTGGTTCATGTGTGTGAGTTGTTTTAAAGGACAAAGTTAGACAAACCCCTGTAACGCCAGCCCGCGCCTGACCGATGCATTTGTTAGCCAGCGAGTGGTAATTTCATCGCCCAGTGGCAAAACGCGCACATTTTTTGATAGCACAACCTCGATTTTTTGAACAAGCTCTACTTTCGCGGACGAAAATTTTCGCCGATTACGCTCCCCACCATCATTTTACAACTTCTGCTCACTTTACGGCCACGCCACGCAACTTAGCGAAGGTTTGGCGCGTGAAGGGCTATTCGCAATTCCTTCTTGTTTTTCATTTTCAAATCTGAATCAAACATGACCTTACGTGTACGGCTGCTAAACTGTTTCTTGTTGCTGTTTGGACTGGGCTTTTTAGCCACTCCCCTTTCGGCACAAAATTTTTACGGAGAACCAGTTAAACCTGCTTCTGCTGCGCAGGCCTCGACCTTGTCTGCTCAACTGAAAGCCTATGACCTGTGGAAAGTGGATGTGGCTCAACTGAACGCATACATCAAAAAAAACAACGGCACCTACGGCAAGCCGCTGCAACTCCAACTGGGCAACCGCCACTGGAAACTCGAACTGGTTCCGAGCGGCATTATGAACGCTGGCTACACCCTGCAAGTGCTGACTTCCAAAGGCTTGCAAGTAACCAAGTCTACCGAAAACAAGGCCTTCAAAGGCACAGAACTCAACGGCAACGGCCAAGTGCGCCTCACGGTGGACGACGATTTCATCTCCGGCTTCGTGATGGAAGGCGGCAAAAGGTGGTACATCGAGCCGCTCTGGCACCACGACGCTACGGCTGCCCACGATCTTTTTGTGGTGTACGACCGCGACAACGTGATCTTCGATGGCATGGGCACCTGCGGTGCGGAGGAGTTGGAAGAAAACCGTCAGATACTACAGGAAAAACACGAAGCGGCGAAACACAGCCACGAAGCAGAATCCAACGCAGTCGTTCAATTGGACTACGCCATCGCTTCTGATAAATCCATGCTCAATAAATATGGCTCGGTCGGTGCGGTAGAAAACCACAACATCGCGGTGGTGAACGACGTGGAGGGCGACTATACGGGCAATTTCAACAACGACCTGTGCATCTTCATCGTCACCCAGTTTGTCGTCACTGGCACCGACCCCTGGACCAACTCGACCGATGCCGGTGTGCTGCTCAACAGTTTCACTACTTGGGGCAACGCTGGCAATTTCAATGTGGTTTTCGATGATGCCGCGCTCTGGACCAACCGCAACTTCAACGGCGGCACCATCGGCATCGCTTGGCTGAACGGCATCTGCAACACCCAAAAGTACCACTGCATTCAGGATTTTTCGAGCAATTCCGAGTTGCTCCGTGTGGTCAACTCCCACGAGATGGGCCACAACTTCAGCCTGACACACGACGCTGCTGGCTCTCCGACCATCATGGCACCTGCGGTAAACAATACCAGCAACTGGAGTTCCCAATCGGTGAGCCAGTTTAACGCCTACTCGCAGCCCCGCATCAACAACGGCTGCCTTGCAACCTGCGGCCCGCCGCCGCCGCCGCTCGTATCCGATTTTACATGGTCGCCCAATCCGGGCTGTGTCGGCCAGCCAATCCAGTTCACCGACCAAAGCACTGGCCAGATCACTGGGCGCAGTTGGGTATTTCCAGGTGGCACACCTGCTACTTCCACCCAAACCAACCCCGTAGTGACTTGGGCCACAGCCGGCGTGAAAAACGTGGCGCTTACCCTCAGCGGCGCGGGCGGCCCCGTCACGACCACCAAGCCAGTGACCATCAACCCGCTTCCGGTGGCCAGTTTCACTTTCACCGTATCGGGCCTCACGGTCACGTTCAACAGCACTTCCACCAATGCCAACACGTTCTCCTGGGACTTCGGTGACGGCGGGAGCAGCAACGATGAAGACCCCGTATACACCTACTCGGACGCTGGCAACTACACGGTAGCACTCACCGTCACCAATGATTGCGGCACGGCTACCAAAACCATCCTCGTCATCACGGCCCCGACGGCTGACTTTGTTGGCAACCCGACGGAAGGCTGCACTCCGCTGACGGTGATGTTTCAAAACCAGTCGTCGAGCAATGCTGTGTCGTACCAGTGGCAATTTCCGGGCGGCATCCCCTCTCAATCCAACCAACAGAATCCAACGGTGGTCTATCACGGGCAAGGCAATTTTTCCGTGACGCTCATCGCCATCAACAGTTCTGGCACCAACACCACGGTCAAAACCAACTACATCAAGACGCTCAATCCGCCTGTACCTAATTTCAATCATTCGGCTAACGGCCTGAATGTCAGTTTTTTCAGCACCACTACGGGAGCGACTTCCTACGCTTGGAACTTTGGTGATGGTGGCACCAGCACTTTGCAAAACCCCACCCACGCATACACCGCTGCTGGCACATACACCGTCACGTTGACGGCCAGCAACATCTATTGCAGCCAAACCACCACAGCGTCCGTCACGGTACAAACCGGTTTGGCAGCCTCGTTCACTGCCACACCCACCAGTGGCTGCGCACTGCTCAGTGTACAGTACACCAGCACCAGCACCGGCGCACCCGTGACTTACAGTTGGCAATTTCCAGGTGGCACACCCGCCACTTCGTCAGCCCAAAACCCGAGCGTCGTGTACA
>JAYSUY010000842.1:0-9722 GCA_043718855.1 Saprospiraceae bacterium
GATTTCACCTCAAAATCCTTTTTTATCTGCCTAAATCTGTCCAATCCGTGTCCCATTCTTGTCGCGGTGGGCGGTCAAAGGGGCTGCCTAAGTTTTTACCATTTTTTCAAAACATGGCAGCATACAGCATCACCACCAGACACAAAGGCCGCATGGCTTTTGAAGCCGAAATCGGCAACCACAAAATCGTTATGGACACCGTCGCCGAGGGCGGCGGCGAAGACAGCGGACCATCGCCCAAAAAACTGCTCCTCGCCACACTGGCCGGTTGCACGGGCATTGACATCGTCTCGCTCCTCCAAAAAATGCGGGTTGAGTACAGCGATTTCGACATCGTGACCGAGGCCGACCTGACCGAAGAGCACCCTAAAGTTTTTTCCAACATCGACATCACCTACCGCATCCGAGTGGATGTGGGAAGCCGCGATAAGGTGGAAAAAGCGGTGGCCCTTTCGCAGGAAAAATACTGCGGCATCTCCGCCATGCTGCGCAAAAACAGCCCGCTCAGCTACCGCATAGAGTACCTGTAAAACCTCCCGCCATGAACTACGCCCAACTGGCTTTCACCGATGCCGTAAAATCCTTGCAGGCAGCCAACGGCAGCCGCCGCGCTTATGAGCGCATGGAAAAGCAGCACGTCACCGGCGGCCTGGATGCCAACGAGATCGCTTTCATCGCCGACCAAGACCACTTTTTCATGGCTTCTTTTGGCGAAAACGGCTACCCCTACATCCAGCACCGGGGCGGCCCGCCGGGTTTTGTGAAGGTAATTGACCCCAAAACCCTCGCTTTTGTGGATTTCACGGGCAACAAGCAGTACATCAGCGTCGGCAATGTGCAGACCAACCCGAACGTGGCGCTCATCATGGTGGCGTACCCCCAGCACGCCCGCCTGAAGGTGTACGCCAAAATCCGGGTGGTCGAGTTGGACGATGACCCCGTGCTTTTTGAACAAGTTGACCCCGCCGATTACCCCCACCGACCGGAGCGGATGATGGTTTTGGATGTGCAGGCCTTCGACTGGAACTGTCCGCAGCACATCACGCCGCGCTACACGGTGGAAGACATCACGGCGGCCTTCGCCCCGCAGCGGGAGCAGATCGAGCAGTTGGAAGCCGAAGTCCGCGACTTGAAAGCACAACTCACCAACAGCAAAACCACTGCCCGATGAGGGATCATTTTTTCATGCAACGCTGCGAAACCCTGGCTGCCGTAGCCACCCAGCATCAGGAATCGCCCGTCGGTTCGGTGGTGGTCTGGGCGGGGCAGATCATCGGCGAGGGCATCGAGGCGGGAAAGGCCAAGCAAGACATCACCTGCCACGCCGAGGTGGAGGCCATCCGGGAAGCGGTAAAAAAGTATGGAAAAGACCTTTCCGCCGCCACGCTTTACACCACCCACGAGCCTTGCATTTTGTGCAGTTACGTCATCCGCCACCACCGCATTGGGCGGGTAGTCATTCGGCAGGCCGTAGCGCACATCGGCGGAGCCACTTCGGCCTACCCAATTCTGACGGCGAAGGATATTGCGATTTGGGGCGAGCCGCCGGTGGTGGAGTTTTTGGGGTAAGTTGCTTCCCTCACCTTGCCTTCACCAACTGCCCAGCCGCCTGCCAACCACTCCCCAGTACCAGCACCGTGTACGTCCCCACAGGCACCTGCTGCCCGTTCCACACCTGCTCGTTGCGGCCCGCAGCGGCCTTTACTTTCTGCGAAAAAACGGTACGGCCTTGTACATCAAGGATTTGAAGCAAAACGACCTCCTGCTCCTCCTGCTCCCAAGCCACCGTCACCGAATCCATAGTCGGGTTGGGCTGTAAGGTCAAAACCCCGTTGGACAAGCCCCCAGTCTGCTGGCCAGTGCCCGAAATCCCCTTGCCTTCCACCACCGTCAGGCAGCGGTTAGCCGTCAGGTTGCCGAGCAGTTCCTCCTTACCCGAAGGCCACTGGATTTCCAGCGTAGCTGTGCTGGCATCGGCCAAGCCAAAGTGAGCGGCCAGTTGGTTTTGCCCACAGTAGCCCGATTGGGCACTGATTTCCCGAAACTGCGTCACCTGCTTGCCGCCAATAGTCGCCGTCAGGCGCAGTTTTGCACCGATGGCCGAGCGGTTGCTGTTGGTGCCCACAAGCCTGATTTCCAACCAGTTGTTGTTCGTTTCCGCGCTGTGGTTCTCGTACAGGTAGTCGGTTTGGTTGGCGTTGAAGCAAGTCGCCACGCCCAAATCCAAGTCGCCGTCGCAATCCCAGTCGCCGAAGGCGCAGCCGTAGGACCAGCCCAGTTCGGTGGTCGGCACCTCCGTCTCGTTGCGCACAAACGTGCCGTCACCGTTGTTCAGGAACAGAAAATTTTTCAGTTGCCCAGCGCCGAACGAGTTCGTCACGAACAGGTCGAGGTCGGCATCGTTGTCCACATCGGCCCATTGGCAGCCGAAAGAGTTGCCGCCGCTGGTGACCAACGGCCCAGTTGTGATTTTGACAAAAGTACCACCGCCATCATTGCGGAACAGCGCGTCGTTGCCCCCGTCGTTGGCCAGAAAAACGTCCAAGTCGCCGTCGTTGTCGTAGTCACCCCAACTGCTGCTCATCGTGCTGCCGCCCGCCGTCACGAGCGGCCCGGTGGCTATCTTCGTGAATGTTGCGTCACCGTTGTTTCGGTACAGGTTTTCGTTCTGGCTGCTCTCGTTGGTGACAAAAATATCCACGTCGCCATCCAGATCGTAGTCCGTCCAGTTGATGGAGCGCGTCAGGAAAGCGTCGGTCACCTGCGGCCCCGTCGTCACCTTCGTGAACGTGTTTCCGCCCGCGGCGGCCCCGTCATTGTGGTAGAGGAAGTCGCGTTTTTCGGCCACTGGGCTGGCCGCCTCGCCGCTGTTGGTCACGAAAAGATCGAGCCAGCCGTCGTTGTCGTAGTCGCCCCATGAGGCCGTTTCAGAGAATCCGCCATCGTTCACCAGACTGCCTGTCGTAATCTGTTCGAAGGTGCCGTTTCCTTTGTTTTTATACAGTAAGTTGTTGACATCGTACCAGTTAACCACGAAGCAGTCCACGTCACCGTCGTTGTCGTAGTCGCCCCAAGTCGCCCCGTCCGACGGCTTTCCGTCCTGCACGATCGGGTCGTTCGTCACCGCTGTGAAGCCCCCCGTGCCGTTGTTTTTGTAGAGAAAATTGTTCTCGCCCGCCTTCGGTCCGTTGCTGATGAACAGGTCAAGGTCCGAGTCGTTGTCCACGTCTGCCCAGTTCACCGAGCGCGAGTCGCCGGGCGCAGTCACGGCGGGCGAGTTCAGGACTTTTGAAAAAATGGCTGCGTCTGAAAACGAGGCTGGGCAAGCCGGGTTAGCCACTGGGCTGCCGCCGAAGGCGCCGAGGTCGCAGCGCGTTTTGCCCCTAGCGGGGAAGGCCGCGCTGCGGCTGTTTCGGGAAAAATCATCGAACGCCTCGCCCGGATTGCCCGCGTCGATGGCTGGCGAGCCGGCTTCCAGTACGAAACTCGTGGTGTCGCGGAACATCGGGTCGGAGTACATGGCACCCGTGCCCGAATGCACCCCCTCGATGCAGTTGTACTGCAACTGGTACGTCGCCCCAGAGTTGTCAATCGGCTTGCCAGTCGCCTGCTTGTTGCCCCACACGATGTTGTTTTGGAGTTTCACGGTGATGTTCATTGACCACACACCGCCGGCTTTTCCGCCGGACTGCGACACGGGGCCGGGCGACGAGTTGTAGGCTATCGTGTTGTTGATCAGTGTATTGACGGTGCCAGCCAGCCCGTTGAGCCACACGCCGCCGCCCGCGTACTCCTTGCCGCCGTAGTTGTGCGCGATGATGTTTTGGGCCACCACCGCATTGGGGCAGTAGTTGAGCACGATGCCGCCGCCATAGCCCTCGGCCCGGTTGCGCACGATCTGGTTGCCCTCAATGAGCGGCGAGCCGTCGCCACAGCGGATGCCGCCGCCGCCGTTGCTGAACAGGCTGGCCCCGGTCTTCGGCACCGTGTTGTCGCGGATGATGTTGTGGCGGATGGTGAGCGAGGAGGAGTCGGTGAGGATGCCGCCGCCTTCGCGGAAATAGCCCGGCACATAGTGGTCGTACCAACGGGTGCCGCTGCCGCCGCGCAGCGTAAGCCCCTGAATGACAGTGGCCCGCGTTTCGTGCTTCCAGATCAGGATGCAAGTGGCGGTGTCGGCGTGAGCGGGTTGGCTGCCGTCCACGATGGTCTCGCGGACGGTTTTGGCGGGGTCTTTTTCCAAAAAATAGCGGCTGCTCAGCACGATGTCGCGCCCACGCAGTTGGAGGTTTTCGTAGTACACGCCGGGGCTGACGAGCACGGTGTCGCCCGCTTTCGCGGCATCTATCGCCAGTTGTATTTTAGGAAAATCGGCAGGCACCCGGTGGGTGGCCTGGGCATGGGCCTTTACAGGATGACAAAGCATGCAAAGCAGGACGAGGCCGGCAAGGAGCAGGTAGTGTTTTGTGTTCATAGCGTAAGTTTTAGTACCCCCAAAACTCCTTCAATCTCCACCCCGCCTGCTCGAAAATCAACCAACGACGGCTTCCGCCCCCCAGAACGCGGCCAGCGTCGCCGATTTTCTCCTGACCTTTGCCGCATGAAACGCCGCGTCGCACTTCACCTCGCTTTTTGGCTGGCCTTCTGGCTCATCTACGCTTACACGTACAGCCGCTACGACGGGAATTTGGGCAAATACCTGCTCACCGAGGGTCTGGAAATGCCCGCCCGGATGCTGGCAACGTACCTGTCGTTTTGGTTTTTCGAGCGGTTTTCGGGCGAGAAAACATGGCTTGCATTTGGCGGCGCAGCAGCGGCAGTTTTTGTAGGTGGGCTACTGAACCGGGCTTTAAAACTGGCCTACATCGTGCCGGTGTATTTCCCCGATGCCACCATCGATTTTTGGAGTTTTCGGATGATGTACGACGTGTTCGACTGTGTGTTAGCGAGTTGCACGGCGCTCTCGGCACGGATGTACTTTCGCCAGCAGGCTATGCAACGCCGCGAAACCCAACTCCGCGCCGAAAAATCGGAAGCCGAATTGCTGGCTTTGAAGGGCCAACTGCACCCCCACTTTTTGTTCAACACGATCAACAACCTGTACGCGCTGGCGCGGGTCAAATCTGACCGCACGGCTCCCGTCGCGCTCAAACTCGCGCAACTGCTGCGCTATGTGCTCTACGAATCGCAAAAGCCTTCGGTGCCGCTCGAACAGGAAATCCAGTTGCTGCGCGACTACGTGGCACTGGAAAAACTCCGCTTCGACGAGGGCCGCCTGACGGTGCGGATGGAGGTGGATTTGGATGACCCGAAGCAGCACGTCGCGCCCCTGCTGCTGTTGCCGCTGGTGGAAAACGCCTTCAAACACGGCGCGAGCGAGCAGCGCGATGCGGCCCGCATCTCGATTGCTATTATTTTGAAAAACAAGGTTTTGGAAGCAAGGATCGAGAACTCGAAGCCTGCTGAGGCGGTGGAACACAAGCCGGGCATCGGCTTAAAAAACCTGCGGCGGCAGTTGGAGTTGCTTTATCCCGGAAAGCACGAGTTGGAGATCGTGGATGGGGCGGAGGAGTATGTGGTGAGGCTGCGGGTGGAGGTGTGAGGCTCATCACAAACAAGAATCCCCTCGCGGCTTGTGTGCCGTGAGGGGATTCTGCAATGAAACAACCGAGCGACAATGTTCATCTTGCCAAGTCCAACGATGCCTCAAGCGGTGAGCGGCTCATACTTTTCAAGCACCTTTTCAATCACGGCTTGTACTTCAGGTGGATCCACTCCCAAGACGCGGAGTTCTTTCAAGACGCGAATGGGTGCTGCTATTTCTGATTTTAAGGTGTCAGGCGGAATCAGATCGATGGCTTTTTGATAGTGCGTCATCGCTTCGTCTAGGTTGCCTTGCAAGATGTAAGTGTCTGCCAAGTCAAACATGGCCCAATAATCCTTGGGGCTATCCTCAAGAACATTTTGGCTTAGCCGCTGACATATCCGAACATTCTTTTCAAATCCATTTTTTATTCCCGGCTTCTGTTTGGCAAAAAGCAGAAATAACTTGGCTGAGTTGAGCAAACCGTAAGTGTTGTCGGGGTCAAGTTCGATGGAGCGGTCTAACTTCTGCTTCGCCTCTTCGAGCTTCTCCCAGTCAATTTTGTCGGGGTCTTCAAAAATTTTCCGCAAAGCCAATTTTCGTAGCGCACCTCCGAGATTGCGCAGTATCTCGGGGTCGTTGGGGGCCCACCGTTCAGCATGCCTCAAGTATTCTACATTCTTCTCGAAGTCGCTCATTTTGCCATACAGAATGCCAAGTTCTTGATAAATCCGGGCATTGTCGGGTGCAAGTCTGAGCGCTTCGGTCAAGGTCGCTACGGATTCGTCGTTATGTTCTCCCGACTTGCGCTGAACTACACCCAATTCAATTCGGGCTTCAATGTTCATTGGGTTAGCTCTGATGGCTTCATTGAGCAGTGCAATTTTTTCTTCAACGGTCTTGGCACGCTTTGCAGCGGTCATAAAATCCGCGCCTCGGCTTTTTTCAAGATCAGCAATCCTTTTTTCAAGTGACTCCTTGTCAGCACGCGTCATCTGAATCACGTCCATGCTGAGGCGCACCGGACTGTCGCAGTGAGAAGCATCCTTTATTCCAGCAAGAATCTGCTTGATCACGTCTTCGACAGCTTGTTTCAGAGCAATGGGCATGGCCTCATATTGAATAACGCTCGAAGTCCTGACATTGAAGGGCAATTGACTCACGTCTTGGGCAGTGAGGATAGTGATGTTATCTCTCAGCCCCCACCTCACGCCCAATTCCAAGAAAACGTTGGCATTTTCCCCGGTCAAATCAGCGATATAGATGTCAGCGTACATGGCTTCTTTGAACATGGAGGTTGTGATTGGGCGAGACAGGTCCTTCTTGCGTTCAGTCACTACTTCCACTTCTTTGCCCAACCGTACGCTCAGTTCGCTGCCAACCTTATCGTAAAACTCAGTCTCTATTTCTTGAGAGTTTTTCCATTTGGCATTAGCCCCTAATTTCCCGTCAGAGAAGGGCATGGCTACGAATATCCGAAGTTTTTCTTTCGTCAGCATAGTTGTATAATTTTGAGTGAAAGTAGATTTTGAATGTCACGCATCTATCCTCGCATACTTCGCATTGGCCTCAATGAACGCCCGGCGCGGTGGCACCTCATCCCCCATCAGCATGGCGAACATCCGGTCGGCCTCCGCAGCATCATCAATCGTGGCGACTTTCAGGATGCGGTTTTTGGGGTCCATTGTGGTTTCCCAGAGTTGCTCGGCGTTCATTTCGCCGAGGCCCTTGTAGCGCTGCACCTTCACCGAGTCGTCGTCTTCGCGGCCCCCGGAGAAGTCGAGTTGGGCCTCCTTGCGCTGCTTGTCGTTCCAGGCGTAGCGCTGGTTTTTGCCTTTTTTCACCAAATACAGCGGCGGCTGGGCGATGTAGATGTGGCCCTTCACGATCAGTTCGCGCATATAGCGGAAGAAGAACGTGAGGATGAGCGTGGTGATGTGCGAGCCGTCGATGTCGGCATCACACATGATAACCACCTTGTGGTAGCGGAGTTTTTCGATGTTCAGAATCCGGTGGCCCTCCTCGTTCTCGCTGATGCTCACGCCGAGCGCGGTGAAGATGTTTTTGATCTCCTCGTTCTCGTAGATTTTGTGCTCGAGGGCCTTCTCCACGTTCAGGATTTTTCCGCGCAGCGGGAGGATGGCCTGCGTGTGGCGGTCGCGGCCCTGCTTGGCCGTGCCACCTGCGGAGTCGCCCTCCACGAGGAACACTTCGCTCTCTTCGGGGCTGCGGCTGGCGCAGTCGGCTAATTTGCCTGGCAGGCCGCTACCCGTGAGCGCGCCCTTGCGCTGCACCATCTCGCGGGCCTTGCGGGCGGCGTTGCGGGCGGTGGCGGCCAGCACCACTTTCTCGATGATGCGCCGGGCCTGGTTGGGGTTTTCTTCCAGAAACACTTTCAAAGCGTCTCCTACACAACGACTTACGATGCCCAGCACTTCGGAGTTGCCCAGTTCGCCTTTGGTCTGGCCCTTGAATTGCGGCTCCGGCACCTTCACCGAAACCACCGCCGTGAGGCCCTCCATGAAGTCTTCGCCGGAGATGGCGAAGGTGATTTTTTTGAAAAAACCGCCGTCCTCGCCGTACTTCTTGAACTCGCGGGTGAGCGCCCGGCGGAAGCCGCTGACGTGGGTGCCGCCATCGCGGGTGCTGATGTTGTTGACGAAAGCCACCACGTTTTCGGAGTACGAAGTGTTGTACATCAGGGCCACTTCCACCTCCACGTTGTCCTCGTTGGCGGTGATGTAAATCGGCTTTTCGATGAGGTGGGTCTTGGCTTCGTCAAGGTAGATGACGAACTCCTGCAAGCCGCCTTCGGAGTAGAACAGTTCGGACTTGAACGTGCCGTCGTCGTTCGTTTCGCGCTCGTCCACGAGCGAGAGGCGGAGGCCCTTGTTCAGGAACGACATTTCGCGGAGGCGGTGGGCCAGCACGTCGAACTTGTACTCGTCGGTCTCGAAAATCTCCGGGTCGGGCAGGAAGTTGATGATGGTGCCGCGATAGTCGGTGTCGCCGATCATGCGCACGTCGTACAGCGGTTTGCCCTGGCTGTACTCCTGTTCGAATTTTTTGCCTTCGCGGTGTATCTCGGCCCGCAGGTGGATGCTGAGCGCGTTGACGCACGACACGCCCACGCCGTGCAGACCGCCAGAAACTTTGTAGGTGTTTTTGTCAAACTTGCCGCCGGCGTGCAGCACAGTCATCACCACTTCGAGGGCCGATTTTTGGAGTTTTTCGTGCATCCCGGTCGGTATGCCGCGCCCGTTGTCCTTCACGGTGATGCTGTTGTTGGGGTGGATGGTGACCCAGATGTCGGTACAATGCCCGGCCAAGCGTTCGTCGATGGAGTTGTCCACGACCTCCCACACCAAGTGGTGAAGGCCCTTCGTGTCGGTGCTGCCGATGTACATCCCTGGGCGCTTGCGCACGGCCTCCAAGCCTTCGAGGGCGGTGATGCTGCTCGCGCCATAATCGGTGCCAGTAGTGTCAGGCGTTTGTTGCGGGTCCAAATCTTTTTCTTCTTTCATGTTTGAGTGTTCTGCACGGTGCCTTTTTAAAAAAGTGTGCAAAATTAAGGCAAAAAGCCGGGTTAAAGAAGCAAACTACAAAGGTTTGCAGGGCTTTCTTATAAAAACCAAAGCAAGGGTAAGAACCCTCTAAATTTGAGGTGCTAAAACTTAAATTTCATGGTGGCTCCTGCCTTGCTGGCCCAAAATACGACCTTTTTTTGCCGCTGTTGGCGTCCTCGCCAACAGCAACAGCAGGGTGAATGCCCAAGCCTAAGCACTCATTCCACCGTTTCTTGTTGGCGGGGATGCCAACAAGAGTACAAAACATAACACCAGTCGGAGACTGGCAGACACCACATATCGGGTCGCAGACCCTCACGAGCAGCGCTGCTTTTGGTGTTTGTGGTAGTGGGAACACTTGCGACCAGCGGGCCCCCAGCCCCGCAAATTGTTTTAAAACCCTCTTTTTTTCAAAAATTTTTCGGCTACGCCGAAACCCAAAAAAAGAAAAGAAAAAGAAAAAAAGGGTAAAAGGGGTCGTCACCCGCTAAAGAGTTGGTCTTTGGGATTAATAGGCAAGGTGTAAAAAAGTTCTTTGACCGTCCAGATGTGGTCGGTGATTTGAGCGGCCA
>JAYSUY010000843.1:0-3418 GCA_043718855.1 Saprospiraceae bacterium
GATGGGTCCTGCTCTTCGCCCCCCGATCAATCCAAGAGCGGAGTCCATCACCAAATCCACACCTCCCCAAATCATCGCATCACCCAATCCACAGCATTATGAAATCCAGTTTAGAACAATTTTTCCAGCAACTCGATGCGCAGGCCGTCTCGTTTGCCGCGCAGATACCCCCGAAGGCGGAAGCGCAGCGGGTGGCAGATGCGCTGTTCCACTTCCTGTTCCCCATCCTTGATGAGGCCCCCAAGCCCGCAAAAGTGCAGTACGCCAACCTGCGGCACGACCTCCTCAAACTGCTGTACCCGGTGATGGCCGAGCGCAGCGAATCGGCGGGGACGCTGGTAGACGGCTTCTTTGAGCAACTGCCACAGGTGCATCAGCACTTGGTGGAAGATGCGCAGGCCATACTGCAATTCGACCCGGCGGCCACCTGTTTGGAGGAAGTCATCGCCACCTACCCGGGCTTCCATGCTATCGCTATCTATCGGATGGCCAACTTGTTGCACCGGCTGGGTGCACCGCTGCTGCCGCGTGTTTTTTCTGAATACCTGCACGGCGCGACGGGCATTGACATCCACCCGGCGGCCACCATCGGTAGGGCGTTTTTCATCGATCACGGCACGGGCGTGGTCATCGGGGCTACGACGGTGATCGGCGACAACGTTAAAATTTATCAGGGCGTGACGCTCGGCGCGTTGCAGGTGGACAAGTCGCTTGCCAAAGTGAAGCGCCACCCGACCATCGAGGACAACTGCGTGGTGTACGCCAACAGCACCATACTCGGCGGCCAGACGGTGGTGGGGCATGATTCCGTGATCGGCGGCAACTCCTGGCTCACCAGCAGCGTGCCGCCCTACTCGGTGGTGTTGCACCAGAGCCAAGTGAAGGTGCGCACCAAGCCGTTCGAAGAGCCTGTGAACTTCGTGATTTAGGTCATTTCTCTATTCAAGAGCCTCACTCGTCCGACGACAAATTCGTCGGGCGAGGGTTAGAAAACTTCGTCCGACGAATTTGTCGTCGGACGAATCTTTACATTTTCAACTACTCAACACACTCAATAACTTAGCAAATCATGCGCGCAAACAACATTCTTGAAACAATCGGCAATACGCCGCACGTCCGCATCAACCGCCTGTTTGGCGGCAGCCACGAGGTGTGGCTCAAACTCGAACGCGCCAACCCAGGAGGCAGCATCAAAGACCGCATCGCGCTCTCGATGATCGAAGATGCCGAGCGGAGCGGCGCCCTGAAACCAGGCGGCACCATCATCGAACCCACGAGCGGCAACACGGGCATCGGCCTGGCGATGGTGGCTGCGGTGAAGGGCTACCCAGTCATACTGGTCATGCCGGAGAGCATGAGTGTGGAGCGGCGGCGGCTGATGGCGGCTTACGGCGCACAGTTCGACCTCACGCCTCGCGAAAAAGGCATGAAGGGCGCCATCGAACGGGCCGGGCAACTGCTGCTGGAAACACCGGGCGCGTGGATGCCGCAACAGTTTGAAAACGAGGCCAATATCGCGGTACACCGGGCAACGACGGCGCAGGAGATTCTGGCCGATTTTCCCGAAGGGATAGACTACCTCATCACGGGCGTAGGCACGGGCGGCCACATCACGGCGGTGGCCGAGGTGTTGAAAGAAAAATTTCCCCACCTGAAAACCTATGCGGTGGAGCCTGCGCTCAGCCCCGTGATTTCGGGCGGCGCGCCGGGGCCACACCCGATTCAGGGCATCGGCGCGGGCTTTGTGCCGCGCAACCTGCACACGGAGGTGCTGGACGGTGTGATCCAGGTTTCCAAAGACGAAGCCTTCGAGTACGCGAAGCGGGCGGTGCTGGAGGAGGGCATTTTTGGCGGCATTTCGAGCGGCGCGACGCTGGCGGCCATTGCCCAGAAACTGCCAGACATCGCTGCCGGGGCGCGGGTGCTGGGCTTCAATTACGACACGGGCGAGCGCTACCTCTCCATCGAAGGGCTGTACGAGTGGGAGAATGCGACGCTGTAATTTTTTGGGGATTTGGGCATTTGGGAATGTGGTGATTTGGCGTACCATTGCCGCCTCGGTGGGTCTGGTACGCCGAATCACGGGATCGCCACATCCTCACTCAACATCAATAACAACTCACCACATGGCTGCCTTGGCAATTCTCAATGCTCAATTACCTCATGTTTCGATTTGAAAGTCCCGATTTATTGCATTTGCTGTGGGTACTCGTGCTGTACTCGATGGTGCTGCTGGTGTATTGGCTGTGGCGGCAGCGGACGCTGCGGCGGCTGGGCTCACCCACGCTGGCTCAGCGGCTGCTGCTGGGTTTTTCGCCCTGGCGGTTTTGGCTAAAAAACGCACTGTTCGCAGGTGCTTTGGCTCTGCTGGCGGTCGCCATCGCCAATCCTCGCCGTGCCGAGCGGCGCGACCCGCCCCCGCAGGAGAGCGCCGATGTGCTGATTGCGCTGGATGTGTCGCAGAGTATGCTGGCCCGCGATATAGCACCAGTAACCAATCGCCAATCCACCAATCCACCATCGAACCGCATGGAGCAGGCCAAAAATTTTGTCCAAAAATTAGCCGCAGCACTGGACAGCGAGCGGCTGGGCCTGATTTTTTTTGCGGGCGATGCTTACCCCCAGATGCCGCTTTCGACCGATGTGGAGGCGCTCGTGCTGTTCGCCCGCAACGCCAGCCCAGATTTTGCAGCCGACCAGGGCACTGACTTCGGGCCGGTGTTGGAACTGGCGGCCAGGCTCTTCGAGTCAGATGCGGAGGCAGGCCATGCGCTGGTCGTGATTTCCGACGGCGAGCACCACGAGTCGGATGTGGCGACTTTGGGCAAAAAAGCGCGGGCAACGGGCATGGTCATCCACACGGTGTCGGTGGGCACGGCGGGCGGCGGCACGATCCCAGACGGCTGGGGCGGCTTCCGGCTCGACTACGCGGGGCAGGTGATTCGCACGCGCTCGGACGCTGGGCTGCTGCGCCAATTGGCCGTAGCCGGCGGCGGTAAGGCGGTCGCGGTGACCGATGCCGATGCCATCGCTACGATTGTGGAAGAGGTGGGGCGTTTGCAAAAAAGCACGGTAGAATTGCGGTCGTACACGGCGTATGTGTCGTATTTCCAGTGGCTACTGCTGCCTGCGCTGCTGCTGCTGGTGCTGGAGCAGGTGCTGTGGTGGAGGAAACGAGTTTGAAGTTTGAAGTTCGAGAGTTTGAAGTTGGGCTTCGGGCTTAGGATTTACGTTTACGAAACCTTTTGAGGTCTATCGATTACCCACAGAATATTCCTTTGATAATCAGGTGCGTAGCACCGGCAATATTTGTAGTAGTAGTAGGCTGAGATCAAATTATCATCGAGGTGCAGCGCACCGGCACCTTTTTCGATACATTTTCGGTGCGCTGCACCTCATTAAGGGGTAAATCAGTGCT
>JAYSUY010000844.1:0-9667 GCA_043718855.1 Saprospiraceae bacterium
ACGCGCTCCATGTTTTTTTCTGCCCTCATCAGTCCTGTTTCCCCCCTTTTTTCACCACCTTGCCGATATCAAAAGTGATTGAAAAGTTGCTGTTGAAACGGGCAAAATTCAGGTTGTAGGTTTTGGAGAAAATATTGGTGAGCGAAAGGTTGAGCGAGAATGGCGAGAAATCCATCCCGACATGAATGCCCAACTCTGGCAAAAAAAATGGCGACCGCTCCTCGATGGTTCGGATGGCCTGCAGTTCTTGCTCTTCAATGTTGAAAGCCGTTTCGCCGCCTGTGTAGCGCAAGTGATTGAAGCGGAACGCTACCCCACCTCGGAAGTATTTGTCGTGGTACATCAGGCTCGGCTGCACAAACCACCGCTCCAACTGAAAGCGCGAGTACCGCTCCTGATCGTAGTAGTTGTACACATAGCCCTGCCCGTAGCCCACAAACAGGCTCGCGCTGCCCTTCTTTGCCCGTTGGTACATCCCTATGCCGCCTTCGGCAAAACGCTGCCGACCACCCACCTCCTTCTGGTTTTCCACATCTTTCGAGCCTGCACTGAAGTAATTGACCATGATGCCCACATGGCGGAGTGGGCTATAAGCCACCTGTGCCTCCAGCGCCCGATAGCCGCTGCCACGCCCCACGCCTAGGGTCAGCGCAGCGTCGTGCCTATCGGCCAGTGTCGGGATGTGTACCGCATTGGGAGCGTAGTAAAAATGCTGGGCCGCCAACTGAGCAGTACCCAACAGCGCTGCCGAAACAAGCAGCAAAAAACGAGAGGCAAAATTTGACTTCATCATCAGGAAGGAAAATGCTTGGGAAGTAGTGCTGAGATAAAAAAAGAGGCCGTATCGTTGGCAAAACTACCATTTCGATACGGCCTCTGACTAGTCAATTTTAGTTGCTGACAAGGCGGTTTTATTTGAACGGATCAGCGAAGCGCGTAGCGTTGCGCACCTTGTCGTCCGTCATCGTGCCGAAAAACGCGACCAAATCTTGCTTCTGCTGATTGCTCAGGCCCAAGCGCTTGGGCTGAGTACCCGTTTTCAGGTTCGGGTGCAGATTAGGGTGGCTCTGAACGCCCGAATTGTAGTGCTCAATCACCTCCTCCAAAGTTTGGAAGCGGCCGTCGTGCATGTAAGGTGCCGTGAGCGCAATGTTGCGGAGCGTTGGCACTTTGAAGGTGCCTTCATCACTGGACAGTGATGTCACTTGGCCCACCCCCCGGTCAACAGTCGTTGCAGCGTCCAAACCGTTGCTGGCGTTGAACAGCATCGGGCGACCCATCATCGGGCTGTGGCAGCTGGCGCAGTTGTTCTGGTAGATTTTTTTGCCGCTGTTTTCTGCTACACTGAAGCCAGCAAAATTGGTGCTGTAGTCGAAGTTGTAGTTGTTTCCAACCGCTTTAGCAGCCTCTTCATCAAACTTGCTCTGGTACGAACCCATGGCATTGATGAAATTGGCAATGGACTCCAGTACACGGTCTTGCGTCACATTGGCATCACCGTAGGCTTTTTTGAACAGCGGCTCGTAGTAGGGTTGGTTGCGCACCGCAGAAGCGACTTCTTCCATGTGCATATCCATCTCCTTCGGGTTGGTGAGTGAGCCTTTGCTCTGCTCCATCGCCGTAGCGGCGCGGTTGTCCCAGAAGAAACGGATGGCTGCCGAGCCGTTCAGATCAGTGCCGTAGTAGGCCGAAAAGTTGGACACCGAAGCCAGCGCGATGGCATTGCGGTCACCTACACGATCGTACACGCCTGGGCTGATGTTTTTCGTGTCGCCAAAGCCAGCATTCTGTTTGTGGCAGCTGGCGCAGGCGACTTTGCTGTCCTTGGAGAGTTTTTTGTCATAAAACAACACCCGGCCCAGCACCGCTTTGTCTCGTTCCACAGCACGGGGGAACAAGCCCTGTGTGCGCAAGTGCTGCGGGAACGCCACTGTGTAGTCCTCCGGGATGTCGTTCAGGTTGAGGTGCTGGCTGAGCAGCGCGAACTCTTCGGGAGAGTAGTAGTAATAGTTGAAATCTGCTTTTTTCTCACAGGCAACAGCCAAGAAGACGAGGGCAGCCAACGGAAGGTAAAATTTGACCTTTTTCATAGTCTAATTTTTGTGGTGAAATAAGTGAGTGGATGTGTGTTGCGGATGGTTTCCGATGGGGCCGAAGCATCGTATGCTTGATGACGATTTGATGACGGTCTTCGTTGGCTGGGCAAAAAGATTTTTGGTCGAATTATTTCTGGTACAAAAATCTGGAGGCAATTCGGTGCGGTTTTCGCGCTTTCTGCAAAAAACAAAGTTTTTATTATCGGATATCCGGTCGCTCCAATCTGGCCAGCCGGTATCAAAACATCCCGAAATGTAGCGGCTTGTCTGAATGTCATGTGCGGGTCAAAATTTTTTTACGACAGATTTAACTTTTAGCCAGCGCGTCGCTGTGTTTTTAACAGCCTTCAACCGACCGCTACACCTTATTTTCGCACGTCCCAACCGAAAAATGGCACCCGATACCCACGACAGCGACAGCATATTTTACCGATTTGGCCGAGGTATTTTCCTCGCCTTCCTGCTCGTCACCCTCCCCACCTGGGCCGTGCTGCGCTACCACGCCGATATCGAAGCCTGGATTGCGGGCATATCTGGCTACCCGGTGTACAGCGAGATGCAGCAAGACTTCCGCTCCGGCTCTGAGATTGTAGGCACCTTATTTGCCGAAAAACTCCGAGCATTCTACCGCTCCGATAGTATTTTTAGAGAAACCGATGCGCCTCCCGAGCGTCTCCAAAATTTGGCTGCCCAGTGGCAACGGCCTGATCTGGAGCAACACCTCGCCCAACGGTTTTCTGGAGCAAAAAACCGCAACGCGCAGGCCTACCTCGATTACATCGAACGCTACAAAACATTGGCTTTGAAGGAAATGCAGCGCACCAAAATACCCGCCTCCGTCACACTGGCGCAGGGGTTACTGGAAGCAGATGCCGGACGCGGCTACCTCGCTGCCCATGCCAACAACCACTTTGGCGTGAAATGTATGCTCCGCCCCGGATACCGCGCCGACGGTACCATCAACCGCTCTGATTTTTACCACCACTCGCTGGCGACTGACTGCCTCCAACGCACCGACGACTACCGCTGGGATCATTTTGAAGTCTATCCCTCAGCAGCCGAAAGTTACCGCCGCCACAGCTTACTGTTGCAAGGCGAACGCTACGTCTGGATGATCCGGCAGTACGAAATCGGCGAGATGTATCCCATCGCGCGCAAACTCTATGGCCACGACCGGGTGCCGTACTATGCCGCTTGGAGCGTGGGCCTGAAGCAGTCGGGCTATGCTACCGCAAAAAACTACGCCGAACTGCTCACCCTCATCATCGAAACATACCAACTCTGGAAGATTGACTATGAACTCATTTTGGCATAACCAGATCACCAGATCAATATACTCAACGGTCTCAACAATTCTCATCACTCTCATCACACTCATCCAATTATGAAAGGTTTTTTCGAACTCCTCGGCTTCGCCTCTATGGCCCTCATCTCCGGTTTCCTCGTGTTCACACTCGTGGGCCGCAACAACAAAACCCTGCGCCCCGATGCGCAAGAACTGCTTTCCGAAAACAGCATCAGCGACCACTCCGGCCCTCGCGAACTGCCCACTATTTCCAACTCAAAAGGCGGAAGTCGCGGCACCTCGGGTATTGCTGAGCAAAAAAAAGCGCAGCGCAGCGCAGCGGCTGAGGCTCCGGCCAACACCAGCGAGCGGCTCCGCGACCTCTACACCGACCAGCAATTTGTGACCACCACCGTGCAGCGCTGGAAACGCGCTGTGGCCGATGCGAATGATGTACACACCATCCGCCCCGATGTGCTGATGAGCAACATCATCGTTCGCTCCTACCTCGGTGCGTATTCGCAGCGCGACTTCCAGCAGGATGTGTCGGAACATGCGGGCGACTGCGCCGTGTCGGCTTCTAATGCCCTGAAAGCCTACGAGTACGGCTGGAGCATGTCGAAACTGATGCAGCAGCACGACCTCGCCAAGTATTTCCCGGCTCCAGCAGCGGCAACGGCAGCGCATTTCAAACCCAAATCGAAAGTAGCGGAGGCCAATGTGTTCTCCATGAACAGCAAAAAATCGGCCTCGGTGGCTGCACCCAAAATCACCAAACCTACGGCGTCTACTTCGGCTGCTGAAGCGGGATTCCGCGATATGGTAGCCAGGGAAGAAGGTTTTTCCTCATGGGCTGGCCTGCAAAAATTGGGAGACATCGACACGAAGCAGAGCGCAGAGCGTCGGGTGAAGCGTCTGTTGAGCGCAGCGCGGGTGAAGTAAGAGAACTATGAAGGATGAACTATGAACGATTCAACTCATTGCATTTCAACTGGTTGAGTCGTTCATAGATCATCCTTCATAGTTCTCTTAACTACCAAGCCCAATCCTTCCAGTCGTCCAATGGTTCGGTCTTGATGTTGCGCTTGGTGGCAACGCGTTGTTTCTGGCGTTCGAGTACGAGCCGGGCCAAGCCTACGTTGGCTGGCTCTGGCGCGAGCGGGTGCATCACGGGTCCAATTTTTTCTTCCAGCACATCAAGCCGGTAGAGCAGACTCATCAGGTACTCCGGGCGGCGTTCGAGCATCTCGGCGATGCGCTCGGAGAGCAGGGCCAAAAGATCGGCTTCGGAGCTGGGCGGCTCGGTACCCTCCAGCTCAAACGGCACCCGTATCAGGGCGGATAAATCGTTGTTTGTCATAAATTTATGCTGCTTCCATTGAGTTTTTAGGCTACGTCAGCACAGCAAATGTACTGCTGAAAAACCACCAGATTCGCCCATTCATGCAAACCCGACAACTGTTGCACATACTGCCTTTTTTGATGATGGCCCTACTGGCTTCGCTGGCTGTGGTGCTGCATTTCAACGGCCTCTACGGGCAGGATGCCCATGAATACCTGCGTCAGAGCCGGGTCATCGTCGGGCGATTGAGTGGGCAGACTTGGATGCCGGAGGGTTTGGGTGAAGTGGATTTCGCTGGAGGCTACCCGCTGGCAAGCGCATTGCTGCAAATGCTTGGCTTAGAGGCTATTGTCGCCATGCAACTCGTGTCGGTGCTGTCGGCAGGTGCCGTGTTGTGGCTGTTCGAGCGGGTGCTGCGGCTGCTGACCCCTGGCACCAGCCAGCGGTCAAGACTCCTGTACGCAATCTTGCCGCTGGCCCTGTCGCCGATGCTGCTGCGGGCCGGGCTGGTATCCATGTCGGATGCGCTGGGGCTGGCACTGATGATGGCCGCGCTGTGGCATGTGCTGCGAGCGATGGAGCCGAGACAGGCGGGAGCCTTGGTCTGGGCTGCGGCATTTTCCGTGCTGACCGTGACGACGCGGTTTGCATTGGCCACTCTGCTCTTGCCGATGGCTGTCGCGGTGGCGTGGCGCATGGCAAAGCGGGGGCAATGGGGTTGGCTCATGGCCGCTGCGATGGCTGCGGTGTTGGCTTGTTTGCCCCATTTTTGGTTAAAAAATGGCCTCGAAACTGGCTTTCTGCAACATTCGTTGCTCCAAGATTGGTCGGTGGCGCATTTTTTCCAGAACACCTTCCACACTTCCAACGGCACCTCGCGCTACACCCTGCCCAACGGGCTGTACCTGCTGTTTCCGCTGGCACATCCGGCATTTTGCTTGCTGCTACCCGGCTTGTTTGGGTTGGCTAAACGCACTGACACGCACCTTTTTTCCAAAAAAATGCTGCTGGCCTGCCTTGTCGTGTACCTGCTGCTGCTGGGCGGGCTGCCTCACCAGAACCTCCGCTACCTGCTGCCCGCCTACGTAGTGCTGCTGCTGCTGATGTTCCCGGCTTGGGACCGCATGGTGTCCTACGGCTTTTATTTTTTTCCTCGGCTGACACGCGGCATACTGGCTGCGGTAGTATCGGTGCAGTTGGTCAGTGCCGTTTTTTTCTTCGCTCCTATACTGGCCCGTTACCGTTTGGAAACCGCATTGGCTGCCGAACTGCGCCCGCTGGTGCCACCCGGCACTGCGCTGTTTGCCTTTGATGTAGATGTAGCGTTACGCTCCTACTTGCCTGATATTCAACTCAAAAACCTATGGCAGCACCGCTACGAGCGCGATGACCTGAGGGGCCAATTGCTGCTGTTCAATGCCCCAGCGCTGCATCAACAGTGGGCTGGACAAAACCCGATGCTCAACTGGGAATTTGCGCAGCAGCACTTTCGCTTACAGCCGCTGCGCGTGCTGTCGGGCGGCTGGACTTTGTACCGCATGGAGCCGCCATTTTGAGTGGTGGGCAAAATGCAACGTGACTTGTCCGCACTTTTGCGGGACATTTATACCTTCAAAAACGACGTACTATGACCACTCTTCAACGCTTTTTTGCTCGATACACCGGCTTGCTGCGCAGATTGAAAGCGACTTATGTACTCAACAACTGGCTCAATGCCGACCGGCTGCGCCCCAATCGCGACCTGTATCGCCGTTTTGGGCTGCGCAAAAGTGTCTTCGCGCCCCTCGGCAGTGGGGATTTTAGTGAGCAGCACCATCCAGACATCCCTTGGATCGACCAGCCAGAGGCATTGGCCAGAATGGAACAGCACCCTGATTTTCAAAGTTTTACACCGGAGGTCCAAGCAAAAGCCAAGGGGTTTATTCGTGATGGGTACATGGTGCTGGAAGGTTTTTTCCCGAAAGAAAAAACGGACGCGATGAACGCGGAGGTGGACGCGCTGCTGCAATCGGGGCAAGCGGGTTACAACTACACGGGGCGAAAAATTTTCAACCTTTGGGAGCGCAGCACTCTGGCCGATCATGACTTTTTCCGCCAGTCGGATTTGCTACATCTGCTGTCGTTTCTGCTGGGTAAGGAGGTGGTGCCGTTCCAATCCATGAATTTCACCGTCGGCAGCGAGCAGCGTGCGCACTCTGACTCCATCCACATGACCACCGAGCCACCGGGCTATCTCATCGCCACTTGGATCGCGCTGGAAGACTGCCCAGCCGATGCTGGCCCGCTTTTTTACTATCCTGGCAGCCATCGACTCGATTTTGTAAGCACCCAGCACTACGATTCTGGTAACACGGTGCTCACCATCGGAGCCAACAGCAACCGCCATTACGAGGACAAAATCGAGTCGCTGATTCAGGAAAAAAAGATAGAAAAACAGGTGTTTACGCCGCAGCGCGGCGATGTGCTGATCTGGCATGCTAACCTGTTGCACGGCGGCAGCCCGATCCTGCGGCCAGGCGCAACGCGCCGCAGCATGGTGTGCCATTATTTTGCGGAAGGCGTGATTTGCTACCACGAAATGTCGCAGCGGCCAGCCCTGTTACCTACTTCCCCCAAATGAAAAAGAGGACATCCCGCGTAGCGAAACATCCCCTTTTCTGCTGTTTGTCGTTCCGATTGGAATGATCCTGTGGCCGATAGGGCGGCCTATTGTTTATAGTGCTTTCCAAATAATGCTGTTGGCTATTAGCCAATGGCTAACGGCCAATAGCCAACGGTTTAATCCAGCGACTGATTGGCCGTATTCGCGCTGTTCACCATCAGTTGATATTCCTGTGGAGTAAGGTTGTCCATGCAGAAATTGATGGGGTTGATGGGGTTGCCCTTGTGGTGGACTTCGTAGTGCAGGTGAGGCGCTGTAGAAAGCCCGGTATCGCCTACTTCTCCAATTTTTTGGCCTTTCTTGACCTTTTCCCCTACATGGACGGTCATTTTGTTCAAGTGGCCGTAGAGCGTCTCATAGCCAAACCCGTGACTGATTCTCACACAGTTGCCGTAGCCTTGATGCCATCCGGCCCCCACAATGACCCCATCGCCAGAGGCTTGGATGGCGGTGCCGACCCGGGCTGGGAAGTCCAGTCCTGCATGGAATTTTTTGACTTTGTACACTGGGTGAATCCGGTAGCCAAAGCCAGAGAGGGTACCGATGCTTTTTTGCAAGCGATCTTCTCGGACGGGCTTGACGCTTGGCATACAAGCCAGCATATTTTTCTGGTTGTTGGCCAGTTGCTGAATCGTATCAAGGGACTGGCTTTGCAGTGCCAACTGGCGGCTGAGCAGGTCGATCTTTTCAAGAGAACTGGAGATGGCTTTGCCTCCAAATTTGAAGCCTGATACTTCGGGGTGGTGTTCGTGGCCGCCGACACCTGCGTGCCAAACGTCCTGATCTACGGGGTCCATTCCGAACACTGCGCGGTGTACGTTGGCATCGCGCTGCTGTATGTTGTCCAGCACTTTGGACATCACATCCAACTGGCCATCTAATTGAGCGTATTTCTGCTCCATCTGCGTGATTTCACGCATTAATTCCTGCTCGCGCGGCGAAGGGAAGATGGAGTAAAGCAAGGCAAGCAGTGCAAAGGAGGTCACAACTACGACGGAGAAAAATCCGAAGGCTTGCCAGAATCTTGTTTTGAAAGGGACTACGACTTTTTCGTAGGTGAGGGTTTGGATATTGTAAATGAATTTTTCTTTCCGGCCCATACTGTTTTTATTTACCAATCGAATCAATTTGCAGCAGCGGCTCGAACGGGAATAGCCCGTCGGGCAATGCTTCTCCGAATCCTGTTTGTAAAACCGGCGGACGAACTTGAGATTAAAACCACACGCTGGAAGGTGTGTTGTGTTCGGAAGTGTTGCGTCGTTCGCGGATGACTCGATTAGTGTGTTAAACTCAGATCAATCGGCTTTCAATTGCTATTGGGGAGCGCACAAAAGTAGAAAAGGGCAAATGGTTAGCAAAACTTTTTGCCAGAAAATCATTCAACCCTACCTTTTTACACAAAAAATGACTCGTTTTGGGCAATTTTTGCTTCCCGTTTTGATGCACGGGGATATTAAAATTGGGAGACAAGTGTTAAATGTTTTCGCTCGCAGACTTGTACCTCCCATGCAAATTTTGATATTTGGGCAAGTTGACCTGCCGTTCGCCACCCAAAATTTTCCCAAAAAAGAGGGCCAGTGAACGGAAGGCGGTTTGACAGGGCGATTACTTTTGCCACTCAAACAAGGGCATTTGTCATTTCCGTCACTTCGCCCCTGTCGCCCCCAATGACGAAATGACAGATAATGACGAAAATGACGCAATGACAAAACGCTACGCCCAACTCCTTACCCACTACTGCCTACAAGTGCGCCCCGGCGACAAAGTTTTCATCAGCAGCACTTTGCTCGCCGAACCGCTCGTGCGCGAAGTGTTCCGCGAAGCCTACTCCGCTGGAGCCGCATTGGTGGAATGCGACTTAGCCTTCCGGGAGCGCGACTTAATTTTTTTGCAAAATTCCTCCGATGATGCTCTCCGCACTCCACCCACACTGACCAAGTTGGCGATGGAGACTTTCGACTGCTACCTCAACATCCGGGCACCGTACAACCTTCGTGAGGCGGCCAACGCGCCTGCTGATCGATCCAAAATCAGGCAAGAGGCGATGGCTCCGGTGAACAAAACCTACTTCGAGCGCACGGCTGATCGACGCTTGCGCCGCAACCTCTGCCAGTGGCCAACGGATGCTTCGGCGCAGGAAGCGGGCATGAGTTACTCAGACTATGAGCGGTTTGTGTTCGGGGCGTGCAAACTTTTTTCGGACGACCCGATGGCGGCTTGGTTGGAAGTTCGGGCAAGCCAACAGCGGATTGTGGACCACCTAAATCGTTGCTCGTCTGTGC
>JAYSUY010000845.1:0-3414 GCA_043718855.1 Saprospiraceae bacterium
ATCAAACCCCAGAAAACCCAACACCTCAGGGTAAGGGAGTTGACGCATGACGACCATTTTCAGCGCGATCAAGTGCAACTGCGCCGCATTCAGATCGGCAGCCACCACTAATTCGGGGTCGTCGGCCAACAAGGCCAGACAATTGTCGCCTGCCGAACCGATGGACAACACCCGGTCGCCAGAACCCACACGCAATCCGGCTCGAAGCACCGCTGCATCTTCCCAGACATTGGCGTAACGGACAAAATTCAATCGAACGTCCTTCATGTATGCTCGTTTGTTGGTGTGCGTGTAGTCTTGATGCTGATCTGCCCCGTGCTGCCATCCATTTCCACCACATCGCCTGTTTGCAGCCTGTCGAGCAGCCCGGTAATGCCTACGATGCACGGCTTGCCCATTTCCCGTGACACGATGGCCGAATGGCTGAGCAAACTCCCTTTTTCCACCAAAATAGCGCTTGCAGTGGGGAATAGCGTGACCCAGCCTGGGTCGGTACTCATCGTCACCAAAATATCGCCTTCCAGATGCGGCACCTCCTCAGGTGAGCGCACCACCCGTACCCGCGCGGTCATTTTGCCCGCACAGCAGCCGATGCCCGTGAGCGTATCGCCCCCCGCCGCTGCGACTGGCAAGCGGCTTTTCCTGAAATCGTTGCCCACATACACCATGCCCGTCGTATCAAAACGCTCCGCTGGCGGCGGAGCCGCCGCCCAGGCGGCGTACTGTTTTTTGCGCAGCGATATCAAGTCCCGCAGGTCGCCGTTCACGCTGGTGCCTTTGATAAAGTCAAAAATCTCCCCTTGCGTGAGGTGAAAAATGTCGCGTGGAGCATCCAGAGCGCCCGCTTCGTGGAGCCGAAGGCCGAGCGCGTTAAAAATATCGCGCACCACCCCGTAGCCGCGTGTGCGGGCGTAGCGCAGGTTCTCCCGTGCGCTCACCAAGCGGCGCGTTTCCCGCAGCACATAGTTGAAAATGAGGCGTTTGACTGGATTTTCGCTTAGTTTTTGGCGCACAGTCTGTTCTGCCTTTGCCCTAATCTCCAGGTCAATCGCAGCATCAGTAGGCCGGGTACCCTGATGTACATACGATTGGATGATGCGCAGGAAAGCCACTGGATTCATTGTCCAAGTGATGGTTTCGAGTTTGAGTTCGCCTACACAGCGATTACCCCAACGGGCCAAGTACTCAGTAATTTGTCGTTGTATATTTTCGGGCAACGCACCGTTTTGGTATCGCTCCAATAGTTTTTCGGGACTTTCTTCCAAAAACAGGTTGCGCGTGGCGGGGTCGTCCAGAATCGTTGCAGAAAGTTCGAGGCAGCGGCGGATGGGTTCGGTGGACACCACATCGCGGGCACCACAAAGCAGGTCGTTGTGCAGTGTTCCTGTACTATCCAATTGGTATCGGGACATCAGTTTTTGCAGCACTCCGAAATAAATCATGGCAAAAAAATCATTCACCAGCGGTGCTTTCCACTTTTTCAGGAGGGTCTGTTCGTATTCGAGGTAGAGTGCCATGAGGGTTTCGGCGGTTTTTTCCTGAAAATTAATGCGCCCATAGGTTTGCATCACCGCTTCAAAGTCGCGCTCAAAATCCTTTCGCATGCGTGGGAGCGACCACCAGTTTTTACCCATCGCAGACACGAGGTTCAGGAGGCGCAACCGCTCCCGCCAACGGCTCCGCACCGGCAAGCCTTTCAACTCAAACCGCTCCTTCACGCCCATCATTTTTTCCATAAATTCGGCATTTAGGGCATATCCGGGCAGTGCAGCGAGGGCTTTGTACCAGTTGAGCAAGTTGTAGTACACCCGCCCTTCCAACAGCCCCAACATATTGGCCAGCACCTCCCGGTTGGACTCCACTTCCGTAGCGGTCAGCCCCATTAACCCCATCAGTTGGCGGTACACCGCTTCGTACATTTTGATGATGAAGGAAAACGTGAGCGGCGAGGTATGCCCTGGGTAGGATTCTACAATGTTGGAGTTGTCCCAGATACAAAACGTCTCATCACCTTCCAGCAGCGGTTGATCCAGCAGCGGCGTGGTCACGGGTCGGGTTTGCAACAGGAAGAGCAGACCTTCCGACCAGCCAAACTCCACATCCTGCGGATGCCCCAAGTGCTGCTCAAGTCGGTCGAGTACCTCAGCCAGTTCCCTGATTTGCCCCTCGGCCAGCGCAGCCACATCTTGCAGGGGCCTTGGCACCTGAACAGTGTGCGTACCTGCGCCCCGGCTGCTGTCGAACACCACTTTTTCGGTTTTTCTGACGATTTTGGCACTGATTTGCTGGTCGCCGCGCAGGGTGTAAGTATCGGCATTGAGCAACCCACTCACCAGCCCCTCGCCCAAACCATACACAGCATTGATCACTTTTTCGCGCCGGTCGCCACTCACGGGGTGCGCACCAAAAGCCACACCAGCCACCTCCGGCTCCATCATCTGCTGCACCACCACCGCCATAGCCGCCTCGTCTGGCAGGCCCCGCTCTTGGCGGTAAGCAAGCACCCGCGCACTGTACGCCGATGCGCATACTTCCGCTATTTTCTCTGCCAAATCGGCGCTAGGAACGTGCAAAAAAGTATCAAACTGCCCGGCAAAAGAATGCTCTCGGCCATCCTCTGACACCGCTGACGAACGCACCGCCCAACGGCTGGCTTTGCCACAAACCTGTTCCAGATGCCGCTCCACTGCTGTCGCAATCACTGACATTTGATCAGCATCGGCACCACGCAGTGTTTCCGCCGGAATGACCACAAAATGCGGCACCCGAAATCCATATGATTGGAGCAGAAACAAGTGCTTGCCCTTGCCGCCGGATTGTTCGTAATCCTCCGGGAGCGCAGTACTCGATGTGTAAAAGATGGGGTGAGTCATTTGATCAAAAAAAATCAGGTTGTGATAGAAAAGAGGAATTGTCCGTAGGCTATAAATCTGATTTTCAATTATTTGCGCTGTTTTAATTCTACTTTTTCACTTTTAAAAAAGCGAACCTGTCATGTTGCAGCGAAGCGGAGACAAGTCTTTTTGGAGATCATCGGGCTTGACTTGTGCAGATGTCTCCGCTTCGCTGCGACATGACAAGCCATTTTTTTCTAATCCCACAAAGTAGAACTACCCTCCACCTATTTGCAGCAACATCGGGATGCCGCCCAGTAAAAAATACATGGCGATGGTCCAAAGAACACTGGCATATCCCAGTCGCCGCCCCCTGGCAGGTGTGGCTTTTTGCAACATCAGAATGCCCTGCGCTGCACAAGCCGCGAATACCAAGCAGAGCATACCAATGCCCCACCAACCGTGCCCCGCATACCATGATGCCGCAAGGGCTGCGCCAAGCGTGACCACGAGCATGGCCAACCAGAGGAGTACGGCTTTTCGCACCCCAAGCATAGTTGAGTAGGTGTTGAATTCCTCC
>JAYSUY010000846.1:0-9661 GCA_043718855.1 Saprospiraceae bacterium
GACAAAATAAAGGTGCTGGTGGACGAGATGAAATCCAACGACTTTCCGGCCAACCTCGAAGTCAGCATCACCGGCGACCAGAGCCGCGCCACCCGTACCACGCTGCACGACCTCATCAACACCATCATCATCGGCTTCATCCTCGTCACGCTCGTACTCATGTTTTTCATGGGCGCAACGGACGCGATTTTCGTAGCTATGTCGGTGCCGCTCTCCATGTGCATCGCCTTCATGCTGCTGCCTACGCTGGGCTACACGCTCAACTTCATCGTGCTGTTCGCCTTCCTGCTGGCACTCGGCATCGTGGTGGACGACGCGATTGTGGTGGTGGAAAACACCCACCGCATCTACCACGAGGAAACCAAACTGACCATCATACAGGCTGCCAAAAAAGCCACCGGCGAGGTATTCCTGCCCGTGCTGTCGGGTACCATCACGACGCTCGCGCCGTTCATACCACTCGTATTTTGGGGTGGCATTTTTGGGAAATTCCTGCACTACATGCCCGTCACGGTCATCATCACGCTCACCGCGTCGCTGCTCGTAGCATACATCATCAACCCCGTGTTTGCGGTGTGGTTTATGGGCGATGCCAAACGTGAAGGCACCGAACTGCCACCAGCAAAAAAACGCCGCCGCACCATTTTTGGCTACGCGCTGTACGCGCTTTCGCTGCTGTATTTTTATGCCAATGGCAACTTCTTCATGGGCAACCTGCTGACTTTCATCGGTTTGTTCATCGTGTTCTACCGCTTCGTGCTGGCCGGAGCGGTGCGCTGGTTTCAGCAAAAAGGCTGGCCCGCAGCGCAGCGCGGCTACGCGGGCTTCCTCAATTTTGCCCTCAACCGCCCTTGGACGATGATGGCTGGCGTGGTGGGCCTGCTCATTTTTTCCGTCATGTTTTTTGCTTCTGGCAAGCGCAACATCGTGCTGTTCCCGAAGGCCGACCCGAACTTCATCTACGTTTACATGACCCTCCCGGTGGGTACCGACGTGCGCACCACTGATTCGCTCACGGGCATCATGGAGCGCAAAGTCGTGGAGGTTTTGGGCGAAAACAACCCGATCGTGGAGTCGGTCATTTCCAATGTCGCCCTCGGCGCGTCGGAAGACCAGTTCGACCGTTCGGCCACTTCCAACAAGAGCAAAGTGGGCGTGGCCTTCGTAGAGTTCGGCAACCGCAACGGGGTGAGCACCGAAGATTACAAGGACAAAATCCGTGAGGCCACGAAGGGTCTCATCGCTGGCGCGGAAATCGTGGTGGACCAAGAGTCGGGCGGCCCGCCTTCGCCCAAACCCATTTCGGTGGAGATTCGTGGTGACGATTTTGCTAAACTTATCAAGGTCTCGACGGGTGTGAAACGCTACCTCGACTCGCTCAACATCGCTGGCGTGGAAGAACTGCGCACCGATATGATTGTATCGAAACCCGAAATCAACATCCTGATTGACCGCGACCGGGCCAACCGCGAGGGCATCTCTACGGCACAGATCGGCAGCGAGTTCCGCACTGCCATTTTGGGCAAAGAAGCCACCAAATTCAAAGACGGCGAAGACGAAATTCCGGTCAACATCCGTCTGCGCCCGGAGCAGCGCGAGAACATCAACAGCGTTGAAAACCTGAACATTACGTTCCGCGACATGAACATGGGCGGCGTGTTGCGCTCGGTGCCGATGGCCGCGCTAGCCGATGTGAAATACACCACGACCTACGGCGGCATCCGCCGCCTGGACCAGTCGCGCATCGTCACCATTTCGTCCAACATCACCTCCGAATACCAGCCCAGCCAGACCGATGTGGTGAACGCGGTGAAAGCTGCCGTCGCCTCTTGGCCCCCGACCGATGGCGTGACAGTGGGTTTTGCGGGCGAAGACGCGGAGTTCTTGGACGCGGCTTCCTTCCTCGGCAACTCGTTGCTGATCTCGATTTTCCTCATCCTCATCATCCTGATGGTGCAGTTCAACTCCATCGGCAAAACCTTGATCATCATGTCGGAAGTGGTGTTCAGCATCATCGGGGTACTGCTCGGCATGGCGATTTTCAAGATGGACTTTTCGGTGATCATGGCGGGTGTGGGCATCATCGCGCTGGCGGGCATCGTGGTGCGCAACGGCATCCTGCTGGTGGAGTACACGGATATTTTGCGAGAGCGAGGCAGCCAAGTGCGCGAAGCCATCGTGGAGGCGGGCCGCATCCGCATGACCCCAGTGTTCCTCACGGCCACCGCCGCTATACTCGGTCTGCTGCCGCTCGCGGTGGGCTTCAACATTGATTTTTACAGCCTATTCGCCACTGGCAACCCAAAAATTTACCTCGGCGGCGATTCGGTGTCGTTCTGGGGGCCGCTGTCGTGGACGATCATTTTCGGCCTCAGTTTCGCTACCTTCGTCACGCTCATCATTCTGCCGGTGATGTACCTGCTGGGCTGGCGGATGAAGGACTGGTGGAACAGAACAGTATAGCGGAATGGTATTCCGCTTTTGTGGTGCCGGAATAACATTCCGGCGTACAAATACAGCGGCGCGTTTCGGAGAAATCCGGGATGCGCCGCTTTTTTTCGATGTAGCAAAAATCAAGCAACGTACCTTCGCCCCATACCACAGGCACCGACTTTCTGCGGCGACTCGAACACCTTTTTCTAGGGAGACGTCACTGATTCAAGGATGCAGTTTGCCGTTGACTTGTCCGGCTACATGGCTGTACGCCCAACCTCGTTTGCCCTCTCCCGTATGTCAAACTTCCCGAAGTCTGACCAGCACAACCCGGTGTCTGTGGTTTTTTTATAGCGGAACTCCGTTCCGCTTTGAGTGTCGGAATGTAGTTAAGGCATACAAACATAGCGACGCGTTTCGGATACCTCCGAAACGCGCCGCTTGTGTTTGATCCTGCTCCCAAATGCAGGAACGGGGGCCAATGACCACCATGACAAAATGACAAACCCTACCGCACCACACTCAATTTCACTGCACCCCAGTGCTGGCCATCGGTCAGTCGCAAGGCGTACATGCCCTGAGGCAACCCGGTCAGATCCAGTAGCGTGGTGAAATCTCCGCCACCCGGAGTGAAATCTAGGGATCGCAGCAAGCGACCCGTAGCATCCAGCACTTCAGCCCGCAGCGCGGTCGGAGCCTGGGTCAGCGAAAGGCGGAAGAGACCGTTGCCGGGGTTGGGCGATACCGACAAGCCCCAAGCCAAACTCGGTTCGATGGTGCCGCTGGTGATGCCGATGCCCACCACCGAAGCAGAGCAGCCTCTGCTGTCGAAGACCGTCACGGCATACGTCCCGGTGGGCAGGTTGGCAAAAACGGGGTTGCTGACGGGTGTGCCGTTATTCAGCGCGTAGGTGTAAGGCCCCACGCCATCGGCAGCCGATGCGACGATGCTGTCGCCGACGATCGCTGCGGTGGCTTTCACCGTTTCGGGCAAGTCAAAATTGACGGCTGCGGCCACGATTTCGCCCTGCGCATCGCGCACCCGTACCGTGTTGATGCCCTCCAAAACGTTGGTAAACAGCGGATTTGACCCAAAAAAAAGCGTGTTGAGCGCGTACTCGTAGGGCGGTACGCCGCCAGTGGCCGTCACGGTGATGTTTAATGTTTCATCGCAAATATCTGGGTCGCTCGTTTGCGCCGAAGCCGAAAGCGTGATGTAGTTTATTTCAAAAAACAACTCCTGCGTACAGCCGCTTGCGTCGCTCACCACCAGCACATACTCGCCATTTTTCAGGTTTTGAAGCGGTGCGTTGAGGGTGCCGTTCAGTTCGTAGGTGTAGGGAGGGTTGTTGCCCACCACGTCCAGCGTCACGGCTTTACCCGTTACTGTCGCCGTCGCTGTGAAGGATTCTGGCTCGATAATAAACACCGATGCGTTGGATATTGTGCCAGCAGCGTCGCGCACGAACATGAGCCACGTCCCTGCGATCAGGCCCAAAAATGTGTTGCTCTGCTGGTAGGCTCCGCCCGCTACGCGGTACTCGTAGGGCGGGATGCCACCTGCGGCAGTCACCGTCACATCGGTGGTGCCACCGAAGCAGAGGATGGGTTGCAATGTTGTCGCGGTGGCCGTCAGGGCGGGTATCTCCACCAACGCTGAAGCGGTGCCTGTGCAGCCGCTCGCGTCGCGCACGGTGACGGTGTAAGTGCCGGAAGCCAGCACCACAAACTGTGGGTTGGCTTGGAACATCAGCCCATCGAGGCTGTACGCCAGTGCGCCAGTGCCGCCCGAAGCGCTCACTGTGATGATGTTGAGCGCGACGTTGGTGGAAGCGGATATTGCCGTTGGTTGTAATACCTGTATGGCTGCCGAAGTGGTGGTAAACCCTTGATTGTCTTTTACCTCCGCCGTGTAAGTGCCAGCCGGGAGGCCCGTGAAAATGCTGCTGGACTGGAATGTGCCGCTGCCGTTCAGCCGGTACTGGTAGGGCATTTCGCCGCCTGCGGCCATCACGCTCAGGCTGCCATCGGAAGCACCGAAGCAGGTCGCGTTTTTTAGCACGGAGGCCGATGCCAGCACCGAGTTGTTTGCCACAATGACCTGTGCAGTAGTTGTGCAGCCGTTCGCGTCGCGGGCTGTTAGGGTGTAGATGCCATTGGCCAAATCTTCAAACAGGGTGTTGCTTTGGAAGGCTGCGCCGTCAATGCTGTACTGCACAGGCGAAGTTCCGCCGGTGGAAGCCGCGCTCAGGTCGTCGTTGCTGACGCTGGCTGTTGCAGCAAGTGTGGCGGGCTGTGTCACATCCAGCGCAGCGGTGGTGCGGGTGAAACCCTCGTTGTCAGTCACCACCACCGTGTAGGTGCCGGTGGTCAGCCCACCGAACAGCGGGCTGAGTTGCGATGAGCCGCCGTTGAGGCTGTACAGGTAGGGCATTTGGCCGCCGCTGACGCTGACGCTGACGCTGCCGTCGGCACCACCGAAGCAAGCCACGTTTTTACCCAGTATCGCCGACACGACGAGTGTGTTGACGGCTATTTTGGCGGAAGCCGTAGCGGTGCAGCCGTTGGCATCGCGGGCGGTGAGGGTGTACGGGCCGTTGGCGAGGTTTTCAAAAAGGCCGCTGGGCTGGAATGCACCACCGTTGAGGCTGTACGCGTAATTGCCAGTACCGCCTGTTGCAGAGGCGGTTAGGTCGTTATCGAGGATGGAAGTACTGGCTTCCACAAGCGTTGGGTTGGCCAGCGTGACTGTGCCAGCCACTGCGGTGTAGCCAAACTGGCCGCTCACCACGACCGTGTAGGTGCCGGGCGCGAGGCCGCCAAACATGGGGCTGCTTTGCGCTAAGCCGCCGTTGAGGCTGTACTGGTAATTGCCGTTGAGGCCTGTGGCCGCAGCGGTGATCTCGCCGTCCGTACCGTTGTGGCACAGCACGGCCTTCGTCTGGGCGGCGGTGGCGACGAGGTCGTTTTTCAAAATCACGATTTGAAACACCGCATCGTGGAGCCAGGCCTGCTCATTTTCATCCAAAATATCGAAGCGAAACTGGTCGGTGGTGTTGGTGTTGCCGCTGTGCGCGTAGGCCAGCAAGCCCGCGTCCACATCGGCTTGGGTGAAGATGCTGCCCACACTGAGCGACGTACCGCTGAGCGAGAGTGTGCCGTGCTGGGGCAAGGTCAGCAGGATGAATTTACCTTGCGCAGCCGTGCCAGAAGTCTCCATGCGGAGGAAGGCGTTGGTCACTACGGCGGTGCCGCCAGTGGGTACGCCGAGTGTGTTATTGGTGAGCAGACTGCCTGGTGCTACGCTATCGGGGAAGCAAAAAATGAGGCTCCAGGAGAGCAGTTGGCCGCCATCTTCCTCGAATGTGTCGCGCAGCATCAGCGTCCAGTCGCCCTTCACGTTTTTGCCGCCCTCCAAGCCGCTGAGTGGCTGAATGGGCTGAAAACCGCCCGCCAAAGAGGGGATTGTCAGGCCGCAGGTGGTGTCGAGCGTAGTAGCGGTGGTGATGGCTTCGTCGTCAAAAATCAGGTCGAGGTCTTCGCCGGGGCAGCCAAACTCATCGATGTTGGGTACGCCGACTTGGTGGAAAAGTTGGGCTTTTTTGCCAGCCGGGTTCACGACCCAGCCGATGAGATCGCCCACCCAGCCGTGCTCGGCTTGCACCCGCACGTTCACATCGCTGGTGGCGATGGCGACGGGTACGCTGATGGTGGAACTCACCGTGCTGACGTTGTTCGGGTCTATCAATTTTGGGGTGTCGCTGCTGCTGAATGTTTGGTCGCACAGCCCTTTTCCGACCTGAAATGCGTAGATAGGGGAAAAATTGCTGCTGCCACATTCGTTGGTGGCCAGCACCCGCCAGTAGTGTACGCCGCTGGCGAGGCCGTTGGCGAGAAGCGAATCTGGGCTGATGTTGCTGCTGATTTCAATGCTGGCTGGGGCAAACGAGGGGTTGCTTGCCACTTGCACGGTGTAGGTGGCGGCTAACGGTACGGCATTCCACCTCAACAAAACTGAACCAGCGAGGCCCGCCGCGCCATTGGCAGGTATGCTGGGATTTGGCGTTGCGCTGGGCTTCCCGGCGCGCAGGGTGAGGTTCACTGGGGTGGTGACGGTGATGGTGCCGGATTGGCCCGTTACACTCAGGGTGTAGGTGCCGGCCATCGCGGGTGTGATGCCGCTGAGGGTCATGGTGGCGGTGCCGGTGGGTGTGATGGGGTTGGGGCTGAACTGGATGTTTACGCCAGCCGGTGCGCCCGTCGCGCTCAGTTGTACGGGAGCACTAAAACCAGCTACACTGTTGATATTCAAGGATAAACTTGCGCTATCGCCTGCGCATACTGTGAGGTTTACGGTCGAGGCCGTCATCAGGAACGTAGGCGTGACGGGCAGTTGGATTCTGAAGTTGGCGTTGGAGATGTCGTAAAAAATGTTGCCGATGGACTCGACTTTGACCCGACAGAGTGGGGACACGTTGTTGGGTACCTGCACATCGGCGCTGCCGTTGTTGGGTACGCTGGCGGCCAGCACGACGGGATAGGTTTGGCCGCCGTTGGTGGAGAGCAGGAGCCGGACGTTGGCGCAGTTGATCGGGTCAAGGTCGGTGCTGGCTACGTTCCAAGTGATGGTGCGGGTTTCGCCCACCGTCCAAGTGATGTTGGTGTTGGGGACGGTGACTTGCAGGGGGCCAGCGGTGGCGTTCACCGTCACCGTCATGTCGTCTTCCTCGGTGCAGCCGGAGCCGAAGTTGTTGTCGCGCACAGTGACGCGAAATTTCAGCACCCGTGCTACCGAGGGCAGTTTCTCCCAAGCGTAGTTGGTGTTGCTGTTCAGGTCGCTGAGGCGGGGGATGTATCGGATGGGGGAGGCCACTGGCTTGAAGGTGCGGAACATGGCTCCGGTGGTGTTGGTGACGACGGGCGGCACAGTGGCAGAGCCGATGTCCATCTGTTCCCAGCAGTAAGTGAGGGTGTCGCCATCCACGTCGCTGCCAGTGGCGGTGAGGTAAAATGGCGTGGATTTCGGCACGATATAGTCCAACCCAGCACTCACGACGGGGGCATTGTTGCCGGTGGTGGTTTTCACAGCACAGGTATTGCCAGTGCCGGTGGTGGTGAGGATGCCTATGGATTGTAGGCTGCTGGCGTGGAAGTAGTCGTCGCCGGCGCTCTGCACGTTGTGCGCTCCGCAAATGCCGGCGTAGGCCATAATGGTGGTGCCGCTGCCCGGCTCTACGGCGGTGGACGGGTTGACGTTGCCAGCGCAGCTGCCGAGTGTGCCGTTGAAGGTGTGCGGCCCGCCGAACTGGTGGCCCATCTCGTGGGCCACAAAATCGATGTCGAAAGCGTCACCGATGGGCTCCTTCAGGCCAGTCACGCCCAGCGCCTTGTTGGTGCTGCACACGGAGCCGAGCGAGGCGACACCTCCGCCGCCAGTGCTGAACACGTGGCCGATGTCGTAGTTGGCTACGCCGATGCGGGCGTTGCAGACGGTCTTGTTCTGGCCGAGCATGGTGCTGCCATTGTCGTTGGTGTAGTCGTCGGTGCCGATGAAAATGAGGGTATCGTTTTTGGCCACCAACTTCATGGTGATGGAAAGTTCGCGGCGGTACACGCCGTTTATGCGGTTCATGGTAGTGTTCATGGCGGCCAGCACGAGGGGCTTGGTGTTGCCGTGAAAGTCGGCGTACTCGATCGTGCAAGCCAGTGCCAAGCGGTAGGTGCGCAGGCGGCAGTCGCCCTGAAAATCAGGTGTTTGCGGTTCGCCTTTTTTTATTTCTGTCAAATCCTCTTCGCCCGTAGCGCATCTGAACAGCGCGTTGGGATCGGTGGGCAGGTAGTCTTTTTTAAAATATACAGTGTAGTGATCGCGGTCGCCGTGCGCGTAGGGATCGATGAACACCGTGCCGCTGCGGGCAGACAAAATCATGGCGTGAAAGCCCCAGGGTGTGAGGTCGCAAGCCAAAGTGGCGGTGGGGTCGTCGATGCCTCGCCCAATGTAGCAGCGGATGTCGGGGTATTTTTGCTGCAAAGCATCTTCCATCACAGATGACTCGGCGATGCGGAATCGGGCCATGCTACCGTCTGGCATCGGTAGGGTGAGCACAGGAAGTTGAGCCGCAGCCACAGTGTTTTCAAGTGGCATTTTTTGAAAAAAAGCCTGTACAGCCCCCACATCCAACCGCATGGCGCGGTAGCGTTGTGGCACGATGCGCCGCTCACCGCCAGTGGGCAGATCGCGCTCAGCGATGTCGGTGAAAAAAGTTTGCCCCGCTTTCGCAGTGGCTTGAGTGGGCAGGGAAGTGGCTTTTTGAGCCAGAAGCGGCTGAGCGAGGCAGGTAGCCAGCAGCAGGAGTAGGGAAAATAGGCGCATGAGCGTAGGGTGAAGTTTGATTTGAGCAAGACCACAAGGTCGTATCCACAGAGCGCGAATGTAGCAGAATCCCCTACTTAGGTACCTGATTTTATTGGATTTTGGATAATTTTGGCCGGTTTATCCGCCATAGCGCGAAGGCGGGCAAACGCCTCTCTCCTCCCTTGTCTCATGCTTCACACCGATCAACTCCACCGCTCTATCGAACTGCCCAACTGGCCCCCGCGCCGCATCGTATCGCTGGTGCCTTCGCAGACAGAGTTGCTGCACACGCTCGGGCTGGAGCAGGAGGTGGTGGGCATCACCAAGTTTTGTGTACACCCGGCAGCGTGGTATCGGGAAAAAACGCGCGTGGGCGGCACCAAAACCCTGGATTTGGAGAAAATCGAAGCACTGCGCCCCGATCTCATCATCGGCAACAAGGAGGAAAACGACCGCGGCCAAATCGAGGCCCTCGCTGCTCGCTGGCCAGTGTGGATGAGCGACATCCTGACTCTGGAGGATGCTTGCGACATGGTGCTGCGGGTGGGCGAATTGACTGGAAAGTCCGCCGCAGCAGTGGATTTGGTTGCCGAAATCTGCCGAAAATTTGACCGCTTAGCCGATCACCGATCACCAGTCCGCGCGGCTTACTTCATCTGGCGGAAGCCCTACATGGTGTCTGCTGCGGGTACTTTTATCCACGATATGCTGGGCCGAGCGGGTTTCCAGAACGTTTTCGCACACCTGACGCGCTACCCGGAAGTCTCGCTCCACGATTTGGCCGCCGCTCGGCCCGATGTGCTGCTGTTGTCGTCGGAGCCATACCCGTTTGCCGAGAAGCATTTCGGGCCGTTTCGGGAGGTTTGCCCGGAG
>JAYSUY010000847.1:0-9654 GCA_043718855.1 Saprospiraceae bacterium
ACTTGACCGGCTTGTGCTACTTGTGTCGATTTGCACATCTTGCTTTGTCTTTTTCGTGCAAAAATACCCATCAACTCTTTAACGGGCGACGACCCTAAACCCATAACAGGTTTTAAAAGACAGGCATATCAGGAGGGGCGCACCTTGCGGTCATATTTGGAACACAATCTAAAAATTGACGAAAGCCATGACAGTCACCACCCGCACCCTATTCCTTTTCGCACTCCTCCTGAGCCTATTCTCCACAGCCTGCAACATGGGCCGCAACATGGTCGAATCTGGCGATTACGACGCTGCTGTGAGCCACTATGCCCACAAACTCCGGGGCAAAAAGAAAAAGAAAACCGAGCATGTACAAGGTTTGGAACTGGCTTTCCGCAAAGCCCAGAACCGCGACTTGGCCACCGCCACTGCCCTCGCCGATGAGGGCCGCCCCGAAAACTGGGAGCGGGTGAACAATCTGCACCTCCAAATTCGCCGCCGCCAAAACCTCGTTGCACCGCTGCTGCCCCTTCGCTCGCATGAGGGCTATGCGGCCAAGATCGACTTCGTGGACATTGCGGTACTCGAAAGCGCCAGCCGCGCCAAAGCAGCCGAATATCTCTACGACCGGGCTTCCGAACTCATCGCCAGTGCTGAGCGCGGCGACAAACTCGCCGCCCGCGAGGCTTACGATTACTTGCTTGACCTCCAAAAACGCTACTTCAGCCAATATCGCGACAAGGACCAACTCTTGACCCGCGCCCGCGAACTCGGCACCTCGTATGTCCTTTTTGAAGTAAAAAATCAGTCAGACAAGGTGCTGCCACGCGCTTTTGCCGAGCGCATTCTGGCTATGGGCAAGCAGGATTTGGACAGCGAGTGGAAAGAATTTTACTTCGAAGCGAAGGAAGGCATGAACTTCGACTACAAAGCTGTGTTCAAGGTTCGCAACATTGACATCAGCCCAGAGCGGGTACACGAGCGGGCGTATGTAGATGAAAAAGAAATCCAGGACGGCTGGGATTATGTGAAGGACGCTCGCGGCAATGTCAAAAAAGACTCGCTCGGCAACGACATCAAAACTCCCCGCTACGTTCGCCTTCAAGCCAACGTGTTGGAGATTTTCCAGACCAAGGCCGCTCGCTTGGCAGGTTTTGTGGAAATCCACGACCTCTACCGCAGCACCTTGATCGATACCCGCGACATCAGCACTGAAATTTTGTTTGAAAACTACGCGTCCACCTTCGTGGGCGATGCACGTGCGTTGAGCGACAACACCCGTACGCGCATCGGCAACCGCCCCCAGGCTTTTCCGCACGATGCGGATATGTTGGTGCAGGCCGCCGATAGATTGAAACCCTCGCTCCGTGAGGAGCTGCGCCGCAGCCGGGCGATATTGTAAATGAGGATGACGGCTGATGAACACAAAAAACAGGGGACGCGGCACTTGGCCAGCGTCCCCATTTTTATTAAACCTCTTGCGAAATTGCTTTTAGGACGTCTCATTCAAAGGTGACAGGCCGCTGAAAAAGCGGCCATCTACACGAAGGCCCAAGCGAGGAGGCAACTTTGAATCGGCTAATACCGAATCCCCCAAAACGCAGGCTCCTCGGCCTTTCGCTTCTCCTCAATATGTTGCTTGAGCAGGGCGGTGTAGTCGGTTTCCTTGGCTTTTTTGGGTTTCCCTTTTTTCGGGTGTTCGAGTTCTTTTGTGATGCGGTGCATGGTGATTCGGTCGGCACTGACGATCATGCCGCCGTTGTTCACATCGACCTCAAGGATGAGCCCGGGGAGGCCACAAAACCGCTCTGGCCCGGCTTGGAGCGGGATGTCTTGGGCAAACCAAGCCACAATTTTTTGCTTTTTCAGGGTATCTTCCCAAATGGCGCTCATGCAGACGTGACCCGCCACATCTTTCAAATCGTTCTGGATTTTCCAACGCTGCGGGATGAGCGTGTCTTCCACGAAGTAGGTTTTGCCCAGCACGGTCATCAGGTCGCGGATGGTGTTTTTTTCAAAATCGCGGTGGATGGAGTATGCCTCCTTGCGCCACGAGTAGCCCATGTCTTCGGCTTCCGCAGATTCTTCGGAGTCCTCGTAGCGGCTGGCGGTGGGGGTAAAATGCAGGGTGGCATACTGCTTCCACTCGGAGCGGTTGCCCCACATGTATGCGATGCGCTCCTTGCGCTGCTGGCTGATGTAGTCCACAGCGACCATTTTTTTGGTCCAATCATGGGTGATGAGGTAGCGGATGGTGCCTTGTAGAGAGGTGTCGACTTGGGCCTGCGCGGTGTGGGCCGACAGGGCAAGGAGGAGGGCAAAAAATAGTTTTTTCATAAAAAAGCGTGTGTTTTGAGTGCTTATCAGCATTATATGGCGAAACACCAGTTTCGCCTGAACGGTAGCGAAACTGGTGTTTCGCTGTACAATACAGTGCCTACCACCAATCATTTTTCTTGATTTTGTTTTCGTAGCCCTTCAGGTTGTACGTCGCGCTGAGCATGTAGTAGCGGGCCAGCGTGGTAGCGATGTTGCGCACCACAAAATTCTGCGAGCCGCTCTGCGTGATGCTCTGGCGGCGATTGAGCAGATCGAAAGCCGCAAGGCGCAGCTCCAAGCGGTTGTTTTTGGTGAGCAGGCGACGTACCGAAGCGTTCCAGATGGGGATGCCCTGATTGAAATCGAAGCGGTCGTTGCGGTACACATTGTAATCGAAGTTGCTCTCCAAGAAAAACTTAGAAGCGAACTGCCACTTTACATTGGCCCGTGCGCTGTGGTTCTGGATGTTCTGATTCTGTGCATCGTCGATGGAATATTCCACGCGAGTGAGGCCGACGCTGCCGCGCAGGTCCACGATGAGTTTGGGGTTGGGTGTGATGTTGAATCCCAAATTGACACTGAAGCCTCGGTTGCGGGTCTCGTTGGGCTTGTTGTCCACGAAGGCTGGAGCGTTGCTGAGGTTCACATTGCCACCGAGGTTCATGGTCAGTTTGGTTTTCACAAGCGGAAAATTGGACCACAGGTAGGAGTTCAGCCGCTGCCCGTCGGCCACGTTCACAGGTCGGGTAGTTGTACGGATACCCCCGCCAGCGAGCGGCTCAATGCTCTGGTTGTAAACGATTTGATTGTCGTAGAGGCTAAAATCCGTGCCTATGCCGAAGTTGGCAAATGTGGCCGGGTTCCAATGGTTGAAGTTGATGCTGAAAGCATGCGAACGCGCAGGATCCAAATCCGGGTTGCCTTCGATGCGGAAAGCCGGATTGTTTACATTGGGTACAGGCTGGAGATCACTGAGTTGCGGGGCTTCTATGTTGTAATTGTAGTCTAAATTGACCCACACGTTGTTGGGAAATTCATAGTTTACTTGCAGATTAGGGGTGAGGTTGTTGTACTTCCGGTCAAATGGCGCGGCTAAAAGCGGCTGCCCTTCATCAATGGCGTACTCGCCGTGCAGCCCAATTTGCTGACCTGCGAGGCCGAGGCCTACGTTGAGCGCGTTGTAGGAGTAACGGACGCTGGAGCCGAAGCGGTTGTACAAAATGCTGTTGTCAAAAAATCGGCTCAGCGAGTCCACACGGGCGTTGCTGGTTTCGAGATCGGCCACTTGGCGGTTCACGCCGTTGGCGGTGCGGCTGAAGTTGTAGAACGTTTCCCAAAACCACTTTTTGGAGAGCGGCTCGGTGAACAACGCACTTGATTTCAACTGGTGGGTGTTGTTGTCGCTGCCGTTGAGTTGGCGGATGGTGCTGGGGTCGGTCATGGACTGGAAGACTTGGTTGAGGGAAAAAATGCGCTCTGTGCCGTCCGACTGGTTGCCGTTGTAGCCCCCGCTGATGGCGAACGAGCGGCCTTTTTTCTTGAACTTGTGGCGGAAAATAGCCGAACTCGTCAGCCGCCAAGTGTTCAGGTCGCTGCCGTTGTCGAGGCTTAGGCGGTTGAGCGGCACATCCTCGCTGCGCAGGAAAAGTTGCGACTGGCGGTTCTGCTCTGTTGATGCTCCAATACGGGCACTGGCCTTGATAATCAGTATGTTACTCGAATCCATCTCGTGCTCATAGCGGGTACTGATGCTGTGATTGCTGCGAAAACTGCCTCGCTGGGTGGTATCAGCATTGAAAAGCGAACTGTCTTGGCCCAGAAAATTTTGGCGGAAGCCGAACTGATCGAGACTCAGGTCGGTCTCGTTGTAGAAATAACTGGCGTTGAACTTCCGCTTTTTGTGGTCGTAGTTCAGGTTCGATCCCGCCCCGAAGTTGCGGGTAAAGCCCCGCCCATCAAAGTTGTTGAACGGGATGTCCGAGTCATCGCCGCCGAAGTTGTAATAACGCCCGCCGCCGCCAAACCCAAAGTCGCCGTTGTCGTTGTCGTTGAACGTGTTCTGGCCCTTGAACTCGCCGTAGTCCTCCCAGTTCACCCCGGTCTGGTTGATGTTGTTGCCGTAGCCCAGCACCGAGAACTGCACTTTTTTGTTGAAGCGGTTGTAGTTGCCCCGCCCAGCCCAACGGTCTTCGGTGCCACCGGCTATGGATACCTTGCCAAACGCGCCTTTTTTGTACTCCTCTTTCAGTTCGAGGTTCATCACCTTTTCCTTCTTGCCGTCGTCCACGCCCGTCAGTTTGGCCTGCTCCGATTTCTCGTTGTACACCTGTATTTTGGAGAGCGTCTCTGCCCCCAAATTCTTGGTCGCGGCCTTCGGGTCGTCGCCGAAAAACGTTTTTCCGTCCACGTACACCCGCTTCACATCTCGCCCTTGCGCCCTGATATTGCCCTCTGCGTCCACCTCAATGCCCGGCAATCGGCGCAGTAAATCCTCCACCGTAGACCCCGGCGGCACCTTGAACGACGACGCGTCGTACTCCACCGTATCGCCCCGGATACTGAGCGTCGCTCTGGCCGCCTTGATCACCACCGCCATCAGTTCTGTGTTGATCGGTTTGATCACCAGCGTCCCCAAATCGTTGATTTCACCCGTTGCGGCAGACACATATTTTTGGAGCGGCAGGTACCCGACGTAGGAGATTTTGAAGAGATAAGGCACGTTTTTTACGTTTTTAAACGAAAAATTGCCTTTTTCGTCGCTGCGCGAAAAGTTGAGGAGCGTCGAGTCGGTGGGGTTGAGCAGCATCACCGTAGCGAACGGGATGTCCATGCCAGAGGAATCAATGATGAAACCTTTGAGGGTGGTTTTGGAAGGAGCCTGAGCGGCTGCGCCGATGGCGAAGAGGCAAAAAGCAAGCGGCAAAAGGCGAAAAGCCAATGGCAAAAAGCCAAGAGCAAAAGGCAAAGGCAGTCGTTGTGTTGTGTGCATTGGGAGCGAGTGTTTTAAAAAAATTGGCGGACAAACGTCCGACCATCCGCAAAGACTGGGCGGGCAAACCGACGAACGCGGGCGGAAGGACAATGGAGGGCAAGTCTGGTTGCAAGCGATAGGTACGTTTTGAGGCAAGATTGCTGCAAAGGGTTTTGAAAAATACGGGATTGGAATACTGAAACAACCTACACCGCCGATACCACCAAAAATAGCAATCATGTCCAGTTTTGGAGTAGGCAGAAGTGATCGGCGGTATGGGTGGTGTCAGTCCTTTCGGTGTTCCAATCCTACCAGTGCATGACACGAGACAGTGACTTTGTTGGGTTGGTGAAACAATGCCGCAAAAGTGCATACCGGCCAAAGTCAGGCGGCCTTTTGGGTGTAAAACCATGTAACGAATTTGTAAAAGAATATTTTTGGGCGGTGCGCAGTCTCCAGCGGATACACCCAATTGGCCCTTAGCGAGCCAATTTCTGTCAACGTGTTTTACTGCTATTTTCGGCAAATTCGCCCTAAAAAGTCGGGCAACAAGTGTGTTGAGAGCATATAATGCGGGACTTTTGCAACCCATATTTCATCCGACGAGATGAGATGGATCGGTTCGCGCTTTCATCACCAGCAACTTTCTATTCAAAATGCCTTCACTACATTCCTTCCTTACTTTCGTGTGCGCTGTACTGCTGAGTGTACAGACATCAGCGCAGTCGGCTGCGCCCAATTTCTGGACTCCCGTGCAGCCCAGCCAAATCACGTTGCCAGAAACAGCCCGGCAAGTACTCAAACCACAGCACAGCCAACTCTTCCAGCTCGACGTATCGGCCATGCGCAACTGGCTGCGCGGTGCGCCGATGGAGTTTACCGGCAAAAAACCGCTGCTGCTCCAAATGCCCGACGCGGCAGGGCAGATGCGCCAGTTTGAGGTGTGGGAATCGCCGGTGATGGCTCCCGAACTGATGGCGAAATACCCCGGTATCCGCACCTACTCGGCCAAACCCACCGATGGATCGGGCGATGTGGTGCGCCTCGGCGTGGGCCACCAAGGTTTTTATGCCTTCCAATTTCGCACAGAAGCCGACATCGAGACGCTCTGCCCCTACGCCGAAGGCCAAGACACCTACTACATGGCCTACCGATTGGCCGATTTGCCCAACGATGCCCCGGCAGGTGTGCTCGAATGCGGTGTGCAGGAGGGCGAAGGCCACGTATCGCTCAACGAGGTGGACTCGCCGGAGAAGTTGCGGGAGCATTTTGCTGCCGACCGGAATGGCAGCGCAGACACAGTTCAGTTGAAAAAATACCGCGCCGCCATTTCGGCCAAAGGCGAATACTCCAAATTTCACGGAAACACTAAGCCACTGGTACTCAGCGCAATGGTAACAGCCATGAACTTCATCGCAGCCATCATGGAGCGCGATTTCTCGCTGCGCATCGAGTTGGTGGCCAACAACGACACACTCATCTACCTCGATGCCGCCACCGATCCCTATGCAGGTACGGAGGTGTTCGACTGGATGGAGCAGAACCAAGCAGTGGTCACATCGCTCATCGGCAGCGGGAATTTCGACATCGGCCACGTTTTTTCGGTGTACGTGGATGGCTCGGCAGTGGGCGTGGCGGGTGGCCGGGTGTGCAACAACGGCAACAAAGCCCGTGCTTGCTCCAGCGCGACATCGCCCAATGCGGCGTATTTTTACTTGGTAACGGCCCACGAGATGTGCCACCAAATGAATGGCGACCACACCTGGAACACCTGTACGGTGGACCTCATCCCGCAGCGCAAAGCGGCCAGCATGATGGAGCCGGGCAGCGGCTCCACCATCATGAGTTACGCTGGCTCCTGCGGAAGCAACAACGTGCAAAGCAGCAAGGACCCCTACTTCAACGTGCGCTCCATTGATCAGATAAGGCAGTTTTATACCACAGGCTCAGGCACTTGTGGCTCCTCGGTGGGTACCGACAACTCAAAACCAGAGGTGACGATCACCAGCCCGAATAACGTGTTTATCCCCATCCTCACCCCTTTTCAACTACACGCTACAGCGACTGATGCCGATGCCGGCGACAAACTCACCTACTGCTGGGAGCAGCACGACAACGGGCCAGAGATTCCGCTGGGCGAGCAGGTGAAAAATTCGGCACTGTTTCGGTCGTTCCCGCCCATCTCTACTTCCACCAGCCGCAACTTCCCGCGCTTGCAGAACATCCTCACCAACTCCTCCTCCAAAACCGAACTGCTGCCCGACTCTACCCGCCAACTCAACTTCCGCTTCACAGCACGCGACAACCACCCCGGCGCAGGGGCCCAAACTTGGGCTTCCATCCGCCTGAACTCGACGCTGGCCGCTGGGCCATTCGTGGTGACCAACCCCAACAAAAACACCGACATCTGGTACGGCGGCGAAAACCGCATCGTGACCTGGGATGTCGCCAACACCGACAAAACCCCAGTGAATTGCCAAAAAGTGAACATCCTGCTCAGCACCGACAATGGCACCACCTACGAATTCGTGCTGGCCGCCGGAGTGCCCAATAATGGCACTTGCTGTGTGAAAGTCCCCGACATCGTGGACAACCTCTGCCGTATCCGGGTGGAAGGTGTCGGAAACGTGTTCTTCGATCTCTCCAACGCTGCTTTCAAAATCAAGGCGGCAGAAAAAGCGGGTTTCACCATTTGCACCCCGCTCTCGCAGCAGGTACTCTGCCTACCCAGCGCGGGCATTGATGTGGATGTGAGCAGTGCGCTCGGTTTCAGCACTCCGGTGCTGCTGGCCGCATCGGGCTTGCCCGTAGGTGGCGTTGCGACGTTTACCCCCAATCCGGCAGTGCCCGGCACGGCATCCAAACTCAGTCTGCAATTCCCCAACGGGCAACCGGAGGAGACGTTCAACCTGACCATCGTTGGCACAGCAGATACGCTCAGCAGCAGCGTCAGTACTCAAATTTCGCTGATCTTCAACGATTTCTCCACAGTAGCGCTTCAAACTCCAGCCAACGGCACCAGCGGTACGGTGCAATCACCTACCCTCACTTGGGGTACTGCGCCCGATGCGAACACCTACGAAGTGCAGGTGGCGACCAGCCCCTCATTCGAGGCAAACACCCTGAAAGCCGCTTCCGCTGCGCTCACAGCAGGCAGTTTTCAGGTGCCGGTTTTACTAGAAAAAAGCGGCGTGTACTACTGGCGTGTGCGGCCTGTGAACGAGTGTGGCCCAGCGACTTGGACGGAGCCGTTCGTGTTTGGCACGGTGGTCGAATCTTGTGGCACCTTCTCGGCCAACGACCTGCCGAAGGTAATTTCTGCCTCCGGCACACCGCTGACCGGGTCGTTCATCACGCTCAACGCAGGTGGCAGCATCAGCGATGTAAACGTGAAATCGGTGCAAGGCAACCACACATTTTTCAAGGATTTGGAACTCACGCTTCAGGGGCCAGACGGCACTTCAGTGGCACTCTCGAAGGATAAATGCGCCGCGTACAACGGCCAGTTCAAGTTCGGTTTTGATGACGAATCTACACTTGCCTTCGGCTGCCCGCCCTCCAGTGGAGCAGCGGTTAAGCCCGCCGCTGCACTCAGCGCATTCAAAGGGAAAGACGCTGTTGGTGCTTGGACCCTGTGGGTGAAAGACAACGTGTCGAGTTCGGGTGGCAACCTCGCGGGCTTCGAGTTAGAGATTTGTTCCAGCGTAGCCCTGACTCCGCCGTTCATCGTGACCAACAACACGCTTGAACTCCCCGCTGGAGCCAATGCGTTGATAGCCAATACACTACTGAAGGCAGAAGATACCAACAACTCGGCGGCTCAACTGACCTACACGTTGGTGACAGTGCCCAAATATGGCGAACTCCAAATCAATGCTGCGGCAGCACAGCCCGGCGCACAATTCAGCCAAGCAGATTTGGACAACGGCGTGCTGCGTTATTTTGATTTTGGCAGCGGCAACGGCGGGCAGTTTCGCTTCGTGGTCACCGACGGCGAAGGCGGTTTTGTGGAAAGCACTTTTGTCATCAAAGCTGCTGTCCGGGCATTTGAACCCGCCCAACGTTTGGCCTTCGATCTTGCTCCCAATCCAGCCACAGAGTCGCTGCGCATTTCATTTGGCGAAAGCCTCAACAGCGATGCGCGCGTATCGGTTTTCAACACAGCAGGCCAACAACTTCGCAATTTGACGCTACCCAGCGGCACCCTGACCTACTTGCTTGATGTCGCCAATTTGCCCGATGGTGTGTACATCGTGACGGTGCAGAACGAGCGGGCAAACGGAGTGCGGAAGGTGGTTGTGCGCCAATAGAAAACGGGATTGGTTATGAACGACATTGGGTCATTTCGTCAGGTTGATTGACGGAATGACCCAATGTGGTTT
>JAYSUY010000848.1:0-3406 GCA_043718855.1 Saprospiraceae bacterium
GTAACTGGTTAGGTGGCCGCAGCGCGGCGAAATATTTGTAGCCTTTTAGCAGAAAAATGTGTTTTTGGAGGTGCAGCGCACCGCAATATGTTTCGGTGCGCTGCACCTCCAACCAGATTTTGCCATATTTGCTACCAATATTACGGGGCACTGCCCCTGTGCTAACCAGTTACGAAAAATGTAAAAACTTAGCCGCCTATATCCTTGTATCTCGGTGTACGCCTCAGAGTGTGTCGCTTTGTCATTCTGTCGGAAACTGTCCGCATCTCGGTACACGCCGCTTTGTCATCCCCTAGGGAACCGTCCACGCCGCTCGTGTATGCCGCTCACGACGTGGACAGTTTCCGACAGAATGACAAAGCGACATAGACTGAGACGCGGGCGGCTAAGTTTTTACTATAGGACTTCCGCACAACCCTGAAAGGGTTGAACGTGAATAGCCCCGGATGCAATCCGGGAGAAGTGGTTATGGGTTTTATACAACCCTGAAGGGGTTGAACTTGATTTGCACCTAAAATATTGATGTTCAACCCCTTCAGGGTTGCTTCCACATTCATTCATAAACCCCGGATTACATCCGGGGTTATTCAAGTTCAACCCCGCCGGGGTTGCTTCCTCATTCATTCATAAACCCCGGATTACATCCGGGGTTATTCACGTTCAACCCCGGCGGGGTTGTGCGGAAGTCCTACTTAAGACAACTATCGCCCGCCCACCAATTTTTCCAGCAGCCACTCCCGCTCCGCCACGTATGGCTCGGCACGAACGCGAGCAGCCAGCAACTCGGCTTTTCGGCGCGAGAGCGGCCCAGCCATCAGTTTTCGGGTACATTTGATCAGGTTGAGGTACATCAGCCGCTGATAGCCGATGTCGTGGCGGCGGCGCAGGAAGGAGTAAAAACTTTTGAGCAGCGAGTCGAGTGCCTGCCACTCCTGCAACTCAAAGTAGCTGCGCAGCAACATCTGCCGGGCACTGAGTTGAGTGTCGTGATCGGAGAAATCGAACGTCTGTAGCAGGGCAGGCACCCGTGCGTAGTCGCCGCCGAGATAGTGCCACGAAGCGAGGTTGAACAAGTAGGTGTTTTCCCGGTCTTCCGGCGACAGGTAGCGCTGGTACTGCTCCAAAAACACGCTGGCCCAGTCGCGCTCCCCGCCGATGCAGGCCAGCCGGAGGATGTTGTTGAACGTAAATTTTTGCAGCCGCCCGTTCTCAAACAGCAGACCACGCTCCAGCGCGTCGCGGTACAGCAGCAGCGCCTCGCGGGTGTAGGCGGGCCGCTCGCCCCGGTTGTGTCTTCGGAGGCAAAAATTGATGGCCAGCAGGTACAAGTCCCGGTTCTCCGCTGGGCTGAACAGCTGGTTCTTTTCGGCGATGAGTGCTTTCAGTTGGCGGAAATTGTCCTCATTTTCAATGTCTTGCAAGGTTTCGTAGCCAAGTCGCATCAACACGATTTCGGGCGCACGCTCGGTATCGGTGCTGGCAGCGTGGTGGAGCACTGAGGTGGCGAAGGGTAGCAGGTTTTGTGCACCGTAGCGGGCATTGAGCGAGAGCGCGGTGCCCGCCCAGCGCAGGTTTTCGAGGGTAAAAAAGCGGTCGAGCGGCTCCGTGACGCGGGCCAGGCCGGTGGGCGTTTCGCGCTCGTGCAGCACCCGATGCTGGTAGCGCTCGCTTTCGAGCAGGAAGCGCACAAGGTGGTGCTCAGCGTTGCGCAGGGGCTGAGATTCCAGGCTTTGGATGGCCGATTCGGTGCGGCGTAGGAAGTGCTCGTTCATGCCTCGGCGGCGCAGCGAGCGGCACAGCAGCCAGTTGCGCCACTGCGCATCGCGCTCCATTTCTTGCCAAGCGAGGTAGGCTTCGATGCGCTGCACGAGGAAGGAGCAGGTGTGGTTGAAGCGCAGGTTGTCGTAAGTTTCACCTGGGAACACGGCCTCGAAGGCCGCTTTTTTATCCAAACTGACCTGCGAGGCGGGGGGCGTGGCGGCGAGTAGCGCGGCCAGCAACCGCACGTCGGTACGCTGGTTGTGCGCCGGGCTGTCCAAAAATTTTAGTACCAAGCGGTGTTCTGAGGGATCGAGGGCTTTCCAAAGTTCGAGGATGAAGGTGCCAAGCATTGATAATTCTGTTTTTTTGGATAAAAATTTAGCCACCCAGCCCACCGAGGCAAAAATGGGACACGGATCGAACGGATTAAACGGATTTATACAGATTCTTTGGGCGCAAGAGGAAGTCTTGAAAAAATCAGTTTAATCCGTTCAATCTGCGCCCTATTGTTGTCGCGGCGAGTGGGGCAGGGGCTAAGTTTTTACAAAATCGTGCAGCAAAACTAAGGGTTTGCGCCAGACTGCTTCGCCAAAACCCATCCATTAAAAATTGATAATCCTCCTTTTTTGTGCAAAAATAGCAAACCTCACCACCTCACCTTTGTCCCAGTAATATCGGCTCCCCCCGCTATCATGCACCTTTTAAATTTTTTTACCATGATTCTCATCCCTACCCGCAGTGCGCTGCTTCGAATGGCTGCCGCCTTCTGCACAGCGTTTTTGCTCTGCCTCAGCCCGCTGGGGGCGCAGTCGGCAATCTACATCCACTTCCCCGACGACGTGGCCGCCAACTCCTGCATCCCCACCGACACCGCCGGATGGGGCAGCCCAGCGGTGCTGCCACTCGGCGGTGCACTGATCGGTGTGGCCTACTCCGATCAGGTGTTCACTGCATCGCCCGACACCTGCCTCCAAGTACTGCGCACCTGGAACGTCGTCGACTGGAACACCTACAACCCCGCCCTGCCGCTGGTACAAATACCCAACCCCTCCGGGCTGCCCGGCCCTACCGTGTCGGCACCTGGCACAGCCGCGCCCTGGGCACCTTCCCTCATGGGCGGCCTCAACTACGGGGCCTTATGGAGCGCTACGGCCAACGGCTACACTTACACCCAGATCATCGTTAAAGCGCAGCCATCAGCGCCAACGGGGCTGTTCATCCACTTCCCGCCCGACGTGCCGGCCAGCAACTGCAACCCCAGCGACACCACCGGATGGGGCAAGCCCACCGTGCTGCCGCTCGGCAACTCGCAGTTCAACATGGCCTACTCCGACCAGGTATTCCTCTCGCTGCCCGACACCTGCTTCAAAATTTTGCGCACCTGGACCATCCTGAACTGGATGGCCCCGTCTACTGGGCCAACCGTCGAGGTACCCAACCCCGTAGGACTGGCCGGTCCCACCGTATCGGCACCCAGCACAACCCCACCCTGGTCGCCCTCGCTGCTGGGCGGCCTCAACTATGGCACCCTCTGGAATGCCTCAGCCCTAGTCTACACCTACAAGCAAGTCATTTTTTCTACCCAAAACTCGTCTGTAGAGGGCCTAAACATCCGCTTCCCCGACGATGTGGTGGTGAACTCTTG